>JALRFG010000009.1 GCA_023253795.1 Methylocystis sp. | reverse complement strand
GGAAGGGATTTCGGGATGCGCGCCGAAGCCGGTCGATTCTCCTGCCATCAGGCCAAGGCCCTGAAACACCGGTTTTGTCTCGACCGGCACGCCGGGATTGATCAGCACCGCCGGCAGCAAGGGCATGTTCAGGATCGGGCCGAGCGTTTCGCCGGAGCCCCTCATCATCCGGGCGCGGGCGCCCAGACAGACCGGCACGTCGGCGCCGGTGGCGCGGGCGGCCGCCATCAGGCGCGGATCGTCCGGCGCCAGCCGATTGGCGCGGGCCAGCAACCGCAGCGCCGCCGCCGCATCGGAAGAGCCGCCGCCAATGCCGGCGGCCACCGGCAGGCGTTTGTCGAGGCGGAAGGCGCCAAGCTGAAGATGATCGACCTGCGCGGCGAGATGGCGCGCGGCGCGCAGCACCAGATTGTCGTCACCGTCGCCGGCGGCGGTCGCGGTCGGACCGGTGATGTCGAGACGCAAGGGCGCACCCGGCGTCATTGCGAGCGTATCGCCGGCGCCGGAGAAAACGACGAGGCTTTCGAGCGCATGATAGCCGTCGGCGCGGCGGCCGAGCACATGCAGCGACAGGTTGATTTTGGCGGGTGCGCGGGTGACGAGCATGTTCTGTCCTGCGACGGCGTGGCGCGTCGTGATTAGCGGCTCTTTCCCGGCTTCACAAATATTGAAGACGCGACGCCGGGCCGTCAGTAGCCATTAACGCCGCCGCGATTGATCGGCGGGCCATCCTGTTCCCAGATCGGCGTCGCCGCGCTGGATTTGTCGTGGCGACTTTTGCCCTTCCGCGGAGCGGCGGTGGGGGGCAGGTCGCCGGAAACCTCAGGTCCGTCGCCATCAATGACGCCGGCGACGCTATTGGCGATTTCATCCGTGGCGTGAGCGATGCTGGCGGCGCCAAGGCCGACCGTCAGTGAGGTCGTGAACATAGCGGCGGAAAAAATGATTCTGCGAAGGCGCATCGATGGTTCCTCAAGGAGATGCGCCGCCGGCGCGGGCGCAACCGCGCTGCGGGCGTTTCAATAATTGTCAAAACGACTCGGGTCGTCTGACGTCAGGGAAAGGATAAACTGGAAAGGCGCGACTTGTCGGGGTGAGATCAAGTCTTTGATTTATTGGAGCGGGCGAAGGGATTCGAACCCTCGACCCCAACCTTGGCAAGGTTGTGCTCTACCCCTGAGCTACACCCGCATCCTGACGGCGGCAGCGCCGCGTCGCCCGTTCCTATGCCGCAATCGGCGCCGCTTTGCAACAGCGTTTCGTGTTGACCGGACGATAAAAAACCCGCCTTCCGAATTGGCGGCGCGGAGCGGGGGCCGCGCCGGGCGCTGGAGCCGTCTCTGAACCGTCCCCGGAAGGGTTTAGTCAGAGCTGGCTCCAGTCCCTTAAAGCTGCGCGTTACTGGATCATACGCGCGGTGCTGCCGGTGTTGCCGGTGATGTTGGCGCTGTCGGGGGAAATCCACTCCGGCACCCATGTCAGCGCAACGACGACGAAATCCGCGAAAGCGGCGACATACATAAGAATTTTGACGACTTCGGCTCCGCCATGAACATTAACCGCCATGTGAGTTTCTCCCTTGGTGTTTTTAGCAGCATGCGATGCGCGCATGAGGCTCACGCATTGCGAACTGCGACAGACGCATATGATCACCAAGTATAAAATCTTATTAGAGCCATTATAAATAAAATACATAATTCCAGAAAAAGTAATGAATTCTCGATTACTTGATTAATACATCAACGCAAAAATACGCCGGTTCACAAGGAAACGGCGTGAGTTGGCACAAGGCGGTTAAATCGGACGGCGGGCGGCGATTGACGCCACCCGCCGTCTTTCTGGCCAAAACAGCACATGTGGATGAACTGTAATGGTTGACGGCATAGATAGCTGGATGACGCGCGCGCTCAAGGACCACAGGCGATCAAATGCATGAGCGATGACATGGTCTTATTTGAATTATACTTTGTGGCGCTATTTTTATACTGATCTAAAGACCAGTTCTGGCATATTGCGCCAATACTCATGGCGCCGGCGCAGATCGATGCTGTGACGAATCGCTTTTTGCGCGCGCGTTATTTGCATTCCTGCGTCACGCGCGCGAGCGCGTCGGAAAGCCCCTTCAGCGAATAGGTGTCGACGGTCGCGGTCCCCTTGGCCGAAGAGGCTTTGATGACGAGCTTGCCGCCGCTGCGCAGCGCGCCGACGAATTCCTTTTCTTTCGGCTGCTCTTTCACCCAGGCGTTCTGGCCCTTGGTGATCAGCTCAAACGCCTCGCCGTCAATTTCGGCGGCGGCGGCGGAGCCGTCCTTGGTCGCATAGCCCAGATTGATGGCGATCTCGTTGCGGATATTTTCTGCCGGGCGCGTGGTGATGAAAATATAGGCCGAGGTGTCTTTCAGCTTGGCTTTCGGCTGGCGATCCTTGGGCTGACCCAGCGCATAGCAGGTTTTGTCCTTGCCGCCGCCGGCTGAGTAGGCGTTCCAGTCGCCATAGGAGCCGAGCTGCTCCGCCTTTCCGGCGTCCTTGCCTGTATCCTTGCCGGCGTCTTTTCCCGCATCCTTGCTGGCGTCTTTGGCGTCGGCCTTGCTCTTGTCCGCCTTGCCTTTGTCGGCTTCCGCCGCCGGCGCGGTTTTCGCCTCCGGCTTGGCTTTCGCCATGGCGGCGCCTGGCGCGATAACAACCGAGGCGCTGACGCCAATCAACATGGCGAGCGAGAGGACGGACAGGCGGGCGGAGAAAGATTCGTTTTGCATAGCCCTAATGTACCGCCGCGCCGGCGCGCGAACAAGCCGCTCGCATTAGCCGATTTTACGCGCGGCCATCAGATAATTGACGTCGGTGTCATGGCTTTTGCGCCAGCTGGTCGTCAGCGGCTGATAGCTCATGCCCGCCCGGTCGATTTCCCGCATGCCGGCGGCGCTCAGCCAGCTCGAGAGTTCGTTGGGACGGATGAATTTGCTGTGGTCATGCGTGCCTTTCGGCACCCATCCCAGCACATATTCCGCGCCGATGATGGCCAGGGCGTAGCTTTTCAGGGTCCGGTCGATGGTCGCCAGAAAGATCAGGCCGCCGGGCTTCAGACATTTGCCCAGCATGGCGATAAACGCCTGCGGCCCTTCGACATGCTCCAGCACCTCCAGCGCCGTGATGACGTCGAACTGCTCGCCGGTTTCGGCCAGCGCCTCGGCGGTGATGTTGCGGTAATCGATCTTCAGACCGGATTGCTCGGCGTGGCGGGAGGCGACGGCGATATTGTTCGGCGCGGGATCGATTCCCGTCACCTGCGCGCCAAGCTCCGACAGGGACTCGCTCAAAATGCCGCCACCGCAGCCGATGTCGGCGATGCGGACGCCTTCGAGCGGACGGACGCCCGGTTCGTTCAGCGCATGGGGATCATTGAGCAGAAAACGGCGAACATGATCGCAGACATAGGTGACGCGGATGGGATTGATGTCATGGAGAATGCCCATCTTCCCGGATTTGTCCCACCACAGCTCCCCGAGACGGTTAAAACGGGCGACGTCTTCGGGATCGACGCTGGCGGAATGGGGGGCGGTGGACTGCGCGGTCACGGTTAAGCCTCTTGTAAGCCTGTTGGTCTAACTCTGGACGATCGCTATGTAGCGGACGGCGCCGCCGTTGACAGCAGGCCGCTCGCGGCGACATATACGCCCGCTTTCGCCGGATGGCGAACGGGTCTCGCCCTTTCAGCGGATATTTCCGCCTTTTTGAACCGGTTTATATGTCACGTCTCGTCATGAAATTCGGCGGCACCTCCGTCGCGAACGTCGAGCGCATCCGCAATGTCGCGCGGCATGTGAAACGCGAGGTCGACGCTGGCCATCAGGTCGCCGTCGTGGTCTCCGCCATGTCGGGCAAGACCAATGAGCTCGTCGCCTGGTGCAAGGAGACGTCGCCGCTCTACGACCAGCGCGAATATGACGCTGTCGTCGCCTCCGGCGAGCAGGTGACGGCGGGACTGCTCGCCATCGCCCTTCAGGAAATGGGATTGCCCGCGCGCTCATGGCTCGGCTGGCAAGCGCCGGTTCTGACCAATGACACGCATGGTTCGGCCCGCATCGAGTCAATCGACGGCGCCGGCATTATCGAAGGCTTCAAGCGCGGCGAAGTCGCGGTTGTCGCCGGTTTTCAGGGACTGCACAAGGAAACCGGCCGCATCACGACGCTGGGCCGGGGCGGCTCCGACACCAGCGCCGTCGCGCTCGCCGCCGCCGTCAAGGCGGATCGCTGCGACATCTATACGGACGTCGATGGCGTCTACTCCACCGATCCACGCGTCGTGCCGAAAGCGCGCCGTATGGAGCGGATCGCTTTTGAAGAAATGCTGGAAATGGCGTCGCTCGGCGCCAAGGTTTTGCAGGTGCGTTCGGTTGAAGTGGCGATGGTGCACAAGGTGCCGACCTATGTGCGCTCATCTTTCGACGACCCCGCCAATCCGGGCGCGGGAACGCTGATCTGCAACGAGGAGGATATTGTGGAAGCCCAGGTCGTCACAGGCATCGCCTTCTCGCGCGACGAGGCGCAAATCACTCTGCGTCGCGTGGCGGACAAGCCCGGCGTCGCCGCCGCGGTCTTCATGCCGCTCGCCGATGCGGGCATCAATGTCGATATGATCGTGCAGGTCGTCTCTGAAGACGGCAACACCGACATGACCTTCACGGTTGGCTCCGCCGATTATGAGCGCGCTTTCGCGCTCCTCGAAAAGATCAAGGACGACCTCGGCTTTTCGAGCATGGCCGGCGCCAAGGACGTCGCCAAGGTTTCGGCCATCGGCATCGGCATGCGCAGCCACGCCGGCGTCGCGGCCCGCGCGTTCCACGCCTTGTCCGAGAAGGGCGTCAACATCCGCGCCATCACCACGTCCGAGATCAAATTCTCGGTGCTGATCGACGAGGCCTACACCGAACTCGCCGTTCGCACCCTGCACACGCTGTACGGGCTGGACGCCGCCTGAGCTCAAACGAAACGGAGCGCTGAGATGGATGAACTGATTGCCCGCGTCTCGGCCTCTCTGGGCGTCGACGCTGAACAGGCGAAAACGGCGATCGGCCATGTGCTCGCCTTTCTGCACAAGGAACTGCCGGAAGGCCCCGTCGCCGAATTCATCGAGAAGGTTCCCGGCGCGCGCGACCTCGTCGACGCCGTCGCCGACAAGAGCGATGGCGCCGGCCCCAGCCTGTTGGGCGGCTTGCTGAACAGCGGTCTGATGGGGCTCGCCGGCAAGCTGAACGCCGCCGGTCTCGACATGGGCCAGATCCAGAAGCTGGGGCATGAAATCTTCGCCTACGCCGAAACGCTGCTCGGCAAGGAGAAGGTGCAGCAAATCGCCAATTCGGTCCCGGGATTGTCGCAGTTTCTGTGAAACGGCGGCACGTTTCTAGCTTGCCCGGCGTAATCGCAGCGCCGGCAGGCTGACGCCGAGCAGGCGCAGCGCGCCCACCAGAGCCGCGCCGTAAACAAGAGCGCCGACGACGCTCAGCACAAACAGCGCCACCAGATTGGCGAGCCCGCCAAAATGCGCGCCAAGCGCCAGCGCCGGACCCCGCAGCAGTATTGCGACCAGCGCCAGCGGAATGGCAGCCGCGATCGTGGCGAGCGCGGTCTTGCCGAACATGGCGTCGAAATCGATCTTGTCCTGCGCAATCGCCAGCGCGATCAGTGCGCCGAAATTGATCCACAGACCGACCGACGTCGCCGTGGCGAGGCCAACGGCGCCAAGCGGACGGAACAGCACGACTTTCAGCGCGACATTGGCGGCGAGGCCGCACAGCGCAATTAGCATCGGCGTGCGCGTATCGCCGCGCGACTGGAAGCTGGCGCGCGCCGAGGCGATCAGCACCAGCGCCATCAGACCGCCGCCATAAGCGGCGAGCACATCGCCGGCGGCGTAGGCGTCATGCGCCGTGAATTTGCCGTGCTCGAACAGTCCCGCAACGATCAGTTCGGGCAAAGTGACGAAAGCGATGAAGAAGGGCGCCGCCAGCGCCACCGTCAGCGCCATGGTGCGGCTTTGGGCGTGGTGGGCGCCTGCGACGTCGCCGGCGGCGATGCGTCGGCTCATCTCCGGCAGCAGCACGGTGCCGGCGGCGATGCCAATGACGCCGACCGGCAACTGATACAGTCGCTCGGCGTAGGAAATCGCCGACACGCCGCCATCTGCGAGCATCGACGACAGGATCGTATCGGCGAAGACGGCGATCTGCGGGCTTGCCGAGCCGATTACCGCCGGACCAAGACGGATGAAGAAATCCCGCACGCGCCACCAATGCGGCTTGCGCAGCGATTGCAGAACGCCGATCTGCCGCGCGCCCCACATCAGCAACGCAAGCTCCAGCACGCCGGAGATCGTGACGCCCCAACTCGCCGCATAGCCGGCGTTGGGAAACAGAAACGCCATCCCCAGCGCCGCCATGACGCACAAATTCATCAGATTGGGGGCGAAGGCGGGCAGGGCGAAGCGACCATGGGCGTTGAGCGCGCCCATGTGCAACGCGAACAGCGTCATGAAAAACAAATAGGGAAAGGTGATGCGCGTCAGGCTGACGGCGAGGGCGAATTTCTCCGGCCGATCGCCGAGCCCCGGCGCGAGCAGGGAGACGAATTGCGGCGTGAAGGCCCAGACCAGCAGCAGAATGACAATCTGCGAAACCAGCAGCAGCGTATAGATTTCGCAGGCCAGTTCTTCGGCTTCTTCATCGCCTTCCTGCTCGATGGCCATCGAATAGGAGGGCACGAAAGCGGCGTTAAAGGCGCCCTCGCCGAAAATGGCGCGGAAACTGTTGGGCAGGCGCTGGGCGATAAAAAAAGCGTCGGAGACGACGCCGGCGCCCATGATCGCCGATTGCATGGCGACGGAGAGAAATCCCGTGACCCGCGAGAGCAGGGTGAAGCCGCCAACCGAAAGAAGATGTCGAATCATAAAGGATTCCTAGCATCAATCGGTTAAGCGCCGGCGCCTTGATCGCGCGACTTGGGCGCGTCTTCGGCGGTCTGTTCGGCGATGAGATAGAGCGGCCGGCCTTTCACTTCATCGAAAATGCGGGCGATATATTCGCCCAGCACGCCAAGCGAGATGAGTTGCATGCCAGCAAAAAAGGCGATGGAGACGATCAGCGACGCGTAACCCGGCACATCGACGCCAAAAAGCATGGTGCGGATGCCGTAAAAACTGGCCATCGACAGGGCGAAGCCGGAGACGGCGAGGCCGACATAGGTCCAGACTTTCAGTGGCAGGGCTGAAAAGGACATCAGCCCGTCGAGCGCGAAACTGAACAGTTTGCCGTAATCGAATTTTGTCGACCCGCTGCCGCGTCGGCGCATCTCAAAAGGAACGCCGCAGGTTTTGAACCCGATCCAGGCGTAGAGCCCCTTGTTGAACCGGGCGCGCTCGCGCAGCTTGAGCAGCGCGTCGACCGCCTGGCGGTCGAGCAACCGAAAATCGCCGGCGCCCGGCGGCAGCGAGGTGTCGCCGAACCGGTCGAGCAGGCGATAGAAAATGCGGGTCAGAAAATTACGCAACTCCGGATCCGTCACCCGATCCATGCGCTGGCCATAAATGTTTTTATAGCCTTCGCGCCATTTGGCGATGAAGTTCCGGATCAACTCCGGCGGATGCTGAAGATCTGCGTCCATGATCACCACGGCTTTTCCACGGGCGTGATCGAGCCCGGCGGCGATGGCGATTTCCTTGCCGAAATTGCGGGAAAAGCTGAGGCCCTGAAAACGGCTGTCGGCGTTACAGATCGCGCGGATCGTCTCCCAGCTTCCGTCAGTCGACCCATCGTCGATGAAAATCGCTTCGAAGGTGACGCCACAGTCTTCGAGAACCGGGATCAACGCGTCGACGAGCGGACGCAGATTGGCGCTCTCGTTGAACAGCGGCAAAACCATCGATATATCGGGCGATGCGTCTTCCATGACGTTGCTTGAAACAGATTTTTGGCCCCGGCGATAGATCATCCCGGACAGGCGCGGGGCAGAGGCTGGGACAAGGACCGAGGCTGGGCAGGGCAGGATCAGGAGCTGGGCGGTGGCGAATATCAAACCGATCGCGCTATGCGCAGACGACTATGGGCTGTCCTATGGCGTCAGCGTCGGCATCCTGAAAGCGCTGTCCGCCGGACGCCTGACGGCGGTTTCGGCGCTTGTCACCGGACCACGCTGGCCGGCGATGGGGCGTGAACTGGTTCGCAGCGACGTTGACGCCGATCTCGGCCTGCATCTCAACCTCACCCTCGGCGCGCCATTGGGCGCGATGGCCGCTTTCGCGCCGAAGGGGGCGTTTCCGTCGGTGAGCACGCTGATCCGTCGCGCGGTTCTTGGCCAACTGCCCGAGAAAGAGATCCGCGCCGAAATTGATCGGCAACTTGATCGTTTCGAGGCGGTGACGGGTCGTCCGCCGGATCATGTCGACGGTCATCAGCATGTGCATATGCTCAAAGGCGTGCGCGAACCCTTGCTGGAGGCGCTGGTCGCGCGCGGCCTCGCCGGAAGTGTCTGGCTGCGGAACGCCGGCGACGCGCCACACCGGATCACGCTGCGTCGCGCGCAGGCGCGCAAGGCGCTGACGGTGCGGGCGATGGGCGCCGGATTTAGCCGCGCCACCAAAGCGCAGGGCTTTCACTTGAATGACGGTTTTGCCGGTTTCTCGTCATTTCGGTCCGATAAGGATTACGCCAGAGCTTTTGAAAGCTATCTGCGCGCGCCCGGCCGGCGTCATCTGGTGATGTGTCATCCCGGCTATGTCGACGAAGACCTCAAGGCGCTCGACCCGGTGACGACAACCCGCGAGCAGGAACTTGCCTTTTTGACCTCACCGCGGTTGCCGGACATGCTGGAGCAACACCGGATGCGTCTCGCCCGCATGTCGACGATGGAAGGTTAAAAGGCGTTCAGATTGCGATCAGCCGATCTCAATATCGAGCGCGACGTCGAGCACCGGCGCGGAATGCGTCAGGGCGCCGACCGAGATGAGATCGACGCCGGTTTCGGCGATGGCGCCGACCGTCTCCAGCGATACGCCGCCGGAGGCTTCGCAAATCATGGCGCCTTTAACCAGCGTGACGGCCTCCCGCAGAGTAAGCGGCGGCATATTGTCGAGCAGCACGACATCGGCGCCTTCCGCCAGCACGTCGCGCAACTGATCGAGCGTATCGACCTCGATCTCGATCTTCACCAGATGACCGGCGTAACGCTTTGCTGCGCGCAGGGCCGGAACAACGCCGCCGGCGACGGCGATATGGTTGTCTTTGATCAGCACGGCGTCATCAAGGCCAAAGCGATGATTGGCGCCGCCGCCGCAGCGCACAGCGTATTTCTCAAAAGCGCGCAACAGGGGCGTCGTTTTACGCGTGTCGCAAATACGCGCTTTTGTATGCGCGATGCGTTCGACATATTGCGCCGTCAGCGAGGCGACGCCGGACAGCCGGCCAAGATAATTCAGGGCGACGCGTTCGGCGATCAGGATCGCGCGCGCACTTCCATCGATGCGGGCCAACGCGGCGCCTTTTTCAACCCGTGCGCCATCCGTCTCCCAGCTCTCGAACCCAATGGTGGGGTCAATCTGTCGAAACGCGGCGCGGGCAATGTCGAGACCACAAATCACGCCGGCGGCGCGCGCCACCAGCGTCGCCGTCGCCGTCGCGCTGTCGGGAATTGTCGCCTGTGTCGTGATGTCGCCAGCGCGTCCCAAGTCCTCGGCCAGCGCCTGACGCATGGCGTCGTCGATCAATAGCGTCGGCAAGGCGTGCGTTTGCACGAAATCATCGGTCATGGGTGAGCCTCGTCGGCGATGCGCAGCGCCATCTCAAGCGTCAGACGTGAGCGCAGGGCCTGTGCCGGGTCGGGAGCGGGATGATCGGCGCGGAAATGCGCGCCGCGACTTTCGCGTCGCGCATAGGCGGCGGCGGCGATCAGCGTCGAGACGGTCAGCATATTGACGATTTCAATGTCGCTGGCGCGCGCGCGCAACCGTCGCAATTCGTTTAGCGCGCCGGCAAGACCAGCGGCGTCGCGAATGACGCCGACATTCGCCGACATCAGATCGCGCAATTCTTCGACAATCGCCAGATCGTCGCTGCTGCGTCCCGCAGCGGCGCCGGAGACAGGCGCGCTTGGTTGCGTAATTGCAGCCAGTTCGGCGTGGCGAATGTCCGCCGCTGCGCGGGCGGCGAACACGACCGCCTCCAGCAGCGAATTCGACGCCAGACGATTGGCCCCATGCACGCCAGTCGACGCGACTTCGCCAATCGCCCAAAGCCCTTTCAGCGACGTGCGACCCTGCGCATCGGTCCAGACGCCGCCCATGTGATAATGCGCCGCTGGAGCGATCGGGATCGGCGAGACGACGGGATCGAGACCCGCCGCCCGACAACTGGCGTAAACGGTGGGAAAGCGATCGGGGAAAGTTGCGCCGACAGAGGCGCGTGCGTCGAGAAAGGCGCCGCGCCCGGCGCGGATGCTGGCGAAGACCGCGCGGGCGACAATGTCGCGTGGCGCGAGTTCGCCGGCGGCATCAATCTCAAGCAAGAAACGATGACCGGCGCGATCGATGATCGTCGCGCCTTCGCCACGCAGGGATTCGGTCGCCAGCGGCGCCGGATCAACGTCGATGTCGATGGCGGTGGGATGGAATTGCACAAATTCGGCGTCGGCGATGAGGGCGCCGGCGCGCGCCGCCATGGCGACGCCGACACCTTTGGCGTCGAGCGGATTGGTCGTGATGCGATAGAGATGGCCCAGACCGCCAGTCGCCAGCACCAGCGCGGCGCAGGGCAGGAAGCGCAAATTGCCGTCGTCGTCGCGCACGCGCACACCTGTCACACGGCCATCCTGCGTGACGATCTCCTGCGCTGCGTAGCCTTCCAGACGTTCGATGGAGGGCGTGCGTTCGACCTGTTGACGCAGCGTCTCCATGATGGCGCGTCCGGCGGAGTCGCCTTTGACGCGCACAATGCGATGTCGCGAATGCGCCGCTTCGCGCGAGGGGGCGAAGACGCCCTGCGCTGTGCGATCGAATGGCGCGCCCATCGCCGCCAACTCCTCGACGCGCGTCCGCGCCTCACGGGCCATGCCCAGCGCAATGTCGTGATCGACCAGTCCGGCGCCGGCGGCGACGGTGTCTTTCGCATGACTTTCTGGCGTATCGCCTTCCTCGACGGCGGCGGCGATGCCGCCTTGCGCCCAGCGCGAGGCGCCGCTGTCGCCGACTGGCGCCGGCGCAATAATCGCAACCGGCAAAGGCGCAAGTTTCAGCGCGCAGAAAGCGCCGGCCAATCCGCCGCCGATGATCAGAATGGGCGGGAGACGCTCGCTCATGTGTCGCACGCGACGGCGGCGAGCCGCTCCAACGCCGCCGCTTCGCGCGTCACCGCGGCGACGACAAGCGCGCGGGCGCGCGCATCAAGCGGCAAGGCCAGCGCCGCCGCATGTCCGCGCGGCGACATCTTGCACAGGGTTTTGCCAAGAATATCGACGATTTTATCGTCGGGGTAATCGGCGTAATTTTTCAAAAAATCGTTGAAGTAATATTCGAGGAAAACCACCGCCGCGACATTCTCCAGCGCCTGGGATTCCGGATCTTTCTTCAATTGCGCCTTGCGGATCAGACCGCCGACATGCGCAATCGCGTCGGCGTCATAGCCCTGCGCGCGCATGATGTCGCCAGCCTGCCGGGCGTGATGATCGCGACAGGCGTGTCGCCAGTCGTTGTAGCCTTTCCGTCCTTCCGGATAATCGCTGCGGGCAATTTCCCAGCGACGCAGATGCTGGGCGCGCGCGGCGATTTTCAGAAGTTCGGAGGCGTCCGGATAAAGCGCGTCGAGACAGGCGCTCATACGCTGTGCGTAAACCGTCTCGAAGGGCGCGCCATTGTCCTGACGGGGATCGGCGGCGTTGGCGGCGTCGATCGCCGTAATGGTCGCCTCGAAGCCCGACATGTTGTAAACCCCTCGCGCATCGCTTTCGTGTCGAAAGCGTCGAGATCACCCGAGATCGATCATCCGCTGCACGCTGCGCCGGGCGCGCGTCGCCAGCGCCGGATCGATGACGACTTCCTCGCGCATCTCAAGTAGGCTGTCGAGAATCCGGGGCAAAGTGATGCGCTTCATATGCGGGCAGAAATTACAGGGACGCACAAATTGCGTGCCGGTCGTTTCGGCCGCGACATTGTCCGACATGGAGCATTCCGTCACCAGCAACACGCGCGCCGGTTTCTTCGTGCGAACATAGTCGATCATGGCGGCGGTCGAGCCGGAGAAGTCCGAAACTTCGACGACTTCGCGCGGACATTCGGGATGCGCAATAACCGTCAGCCCCGGATGATGCGCCCGATAGGTTTGGATTTCTTCCGCCGTGAAGCGTTCGTGAACCTCGCAGGCGCCATGCCAGGCGATGATCTTGACGCTTGTTTGCGCGGCGACGTTCTCGGCGAGATAGCGGTCGGGAGCCATGATCACGCGCTCGACGCCCAGGCTCTCGACAACTTTGACCGCATTCGACGACGTGCAGCAGATGTCGACCTCCGCTTTGACCTCGGCTGATGTGTTCACATAGGCGACGATCGGCACGCCGGGATATTGTGCGCGCAGGGCGCGGATGTCGGCAGCGGTGATCGACTCGGCGAGCGAACAGCCCGCCTGCGAATCCGGAATCAGCACGGTCTTGGCCGGATTGAGGACCTTTGAGGTCTCGGCCATGAAATGCACGCCGCCCTGAACAATCACGTCGGCTTCGGAAGCAGCCGCCATTTTGGCGAGCTGGAGACTGTCGCCGACATAATCCGCGACGCAATTATAGATTTCCGGCGTCTGATAATTATGCGCAAGGATTACGGCGTTGCGCACTTTTTTCAGATCGTTGATCGCTTTCACGTAAGGCGCATGAAACGGCCATTCGACCGGCGGGATGACCTTCGACACCCGGGCGTAAAGATGCGCGGTGGCGGCCTCGACCGCCGGCGTCCAGCTCAGGTCGGGACGGGGCAGGGGCTGGAACGAACGCCGCGCATGAGCGCCGATCGCGACCGCCTCAGCCGACACGGAAGGCGCGGCCTGCGCCAGATCGATGGTTTCAAGGGTCATCCCGGAGCCCTGTCTCTACTTATGCTCAAATTGAGTATAAGTAGGTTATTTAAAATCTCCGCAGCGGACCGGCCGCGCGGAGCTCCATGTTTGCGCCAGATTATCCATCCGACGGGCGCTCGGCAAGTCCGAACTGGCAAGCCCAGAGGGTCAAGTTTCACGCCTGACTTGAGAAATTAGGAGACCGCGCCAGATGTTCAAGAACCTCGGGCTCGCGATTGCAGGTGAAACTGCTATAGACGACCGCATGAACAACAATCAGAGGCAGGCAGTGTTTCCGCATCGGCATCTGCTCGGGATCGAGGGCCTGTCCCGGCCGGACATTGAAACGCTGCTCGATATGGCGGAGCAGGCTGTCGCCGTTTCACGACGCGTCGACAAAAAACGCAGTGACCTTCGGGGACGCACCCAGATCAATCTCTTTTACGAGCCCTCGACGCGCACGCAGGCGTCTTTTGAAATCGCCGGCAAGCGCCTGGGCGCCGATGTCATGAACATGTCGGTGGCGCGCTCCTCGGAGAGCAAGGGCGAGACCCTGCTCGACACGGCGATGACCCTGAACGCCATGCGGCCGGACATTATCGTCGTGCGCCACGCGCAGGCGGGCGCGGCGCATCTTTTGGCTCGCAAAGTTGATTGTTCGGTCGTCAACGCCGGCGACGGCGCCCATGAACACCCGACGCAGGCGTTACTGGACGCCCTGACCATCCGGCGCAACAAGGGCCGGATTGAAGGTCTGACCGTCGCGATTTGCGGCGATATTCTTCATTCGCGCGTCGCGCGCTCCAATATCCTGCTGCTGTCGGCGCTGGGCGCGCGGGTGCGGGCGGTGGGACCATCGACGCTCGCCCCGGACCGGCTTTCTCGCCTCGGCGTCGAGGTTTTTCACGACATGAAGCGCGGACTGGATGGCGTCGACGTCGTCATGATGCTGCGTCTTCAGCGTGAGCGTATGTCGGGCGCGCTGGCGCCGAGCGCACGCGAATATTTCCATTTTTTTGGTCTCGACGAGGAAAAGCTCGCCTTTGCGGCGCCGGGAGCGCTGGTGATGCATCCGGGACCGATGAATCGCGGCGTCGAAATCGACTCCGCCGTCGCGGATGGCGATCAATCGCTCATCCGTGAACAGGTCGAGATGGGCGTCGCCGTGCGCATGGCGGTGCTTGAAGCGCTGGCGCAGCATCTATCACATGCATAACGCAATTTTTCACAGTTCAGGGGGAGTTAGATGGTCAAGCTGTTCCGTTTTATCGGACTGATTTCGCAGTCGATCTTCATTCAATTCGCGCATCTGTTCGGCCTCGTGGCCTTCGTCATCGCTGCGGCGGTGGGCTATTTGCGCTTGCCGTCCTGGCTTGTTCCGGTGCTTGCCGTGGTGTTTGGCGTCGTCGCCGACAAATTTATCGATGAAAGCGCCGTCTCGGCGATTCTCGAAAAGGCGGCTTCGGCCAATCAGCGCGGCGGATTTCTGATCCTCGTCTATTTCGTGATCACCGCCTTCGGTTATGTCTCGGGCGCCTATGGCCGCCATTACTACGGCAAGGCGTCGAGCGGACAGATGAATGTCGCGGCCGTCGGCAAAAACAAGAAAAAGTAATTCCTGCGAAAAACCAGTTCGCGCAAAGAGCGACAAGGGCCGGACGCCACAATGGGTCCGGCCCTTATTTTTTAAAGTCCTTCGAACAAGGCCGTCGACAGGTAGCGTTCGGCGAAGGACGGAATGATCAGAACGATATTCTTGCCGGCGGCTTCGGGACGCGCAGCGATTTCAAGCGCGGCGGCGACAGCGGCGCCGGATGAAATGCCGCCGGGGACGCCTTCGAGACGCGCCAGCAGGCGCGAGGTGTCGATGGCGGTCTGGTTGCCGATGGTGATGATTTCATCAATCACGCCGCGGTCGAGAACCGGCGGCACAAAGCCGGCACCGATGCCCTGAATTTTATGCGGTCCCGGCGGTCGACCGGACAGGACGGCTGAATCTTCCGGCTCGACGGCGACGACCCGCAGACCGGGCTTACGTTGCTTGAGCGCCTGGCCAACGCCGGTGATCGTGCCGCCAGTGCCGACGCCGGCGACGAAATAGTCGACGGCGCCATTGGTGTCGTTCCAGATTTCCTCGGCGGTGGTTAGGCGATGGATTTCGGGATTGGCGGGGTTTTCGAATTGTTGCGGGATCACGGCGTTGGGCGTTTCGGCGGCGATCTCGGCGGCTTTCGCCAGCGCACCTTTCATGCCCTGCGCGGCCGGCGTCAAAATGAGTTCGGCGCCCAGCAGCGCGAGCATCTTGCGACGCTCCATCGACATCGACTCAGGCATGACGAGGATCAGGCGATAGCCGCGCGCCGCCGCGACAAACGCCAGCGCAATGCCGGTGTTGCCGGAAGTCGGTTCGACGAGGACGGTTTTGTCGGGGCTGATCTTGCCGCTTTTCTCCAGCGCCTCGATCATATTGACGCCGATGCGATCCTTGACGCTGGCGATGGGATTAAAGAATTCGAGCTTGGCGAGCAGGTTGCCCTTCACGCCTTTTTCCTGAGCCAGCCTGTTCAGACGAACGATTGGCGTGTCGCCGATGGTCTGGGTGATCGAATTATAAATACGTCCGCGGCCCGGCTTGGCGGGCGCAGAAAAGGACGTGTCGGTCGTCATGGTTCCCTCGCTGCTGGCCTTGAGCTCTTATAGCGAGAGTTTGGCGCCGACGACAGCCATCATCGTCGCCAGCGCCGGGCGTAAATAGCGATCAGGCACACGAGCCGCGAGATGACTGCCGATGGCGATGCCCGGTATCGAGCCAATCAGCAGCGAGACCAGCAGCAGCCAGTCGACGCCGCCCATCATCCAGTGTCCGAATCCGGCGACGAAGGTCAGCGGCACGGCGTGGGCGATGTCCGAACCCACCAGACGGACGGTGCGCGTATGCGAATAAAGCGCCATGAGCACCGTCATGCCGATGGCGCCGGCGCCCACAGAGGAAATCGACACCAGCACACCGATGAAGCCGCCCAGACGAATTGTGAGAGCGCCGATGTGTTTGTCGTCCATCTTTTCGGTATGTCGGGCGATATGATCGAGCAGCCAGCGACGAAACAGAATGGCGGCGGCGGTAAGGAGCAGGGCGAAGCCGAGCGTTGAGGTAATCAGCCCGCTGGCCGCATGGTTGCTCGCCTTGCCAAGCCAGGACAGAGTCAGAAGGGTGATGATTGTCGCCGGGATGCTGCCATAGGCGAGGCGCCGGGTGATTTTCCAGTCGACGGCGCCATTCATGGCGTGAACCAGCGTGCCGTTGGTCTTGGTGATCGCGGCGTAGAGCAGATCCGTGCCAACCGCCGTGGCGGGCGCTATGCCAAACACCAGCATCAGTATTGGCGTCATCAGCGAGCCGCCGCCGACGCCGGTGAAGCCGACCAGAGCGCCGACGAAAAAACCCGACGCAGAGTAGAGCGGATTGATCGCGTGAAGCGCCTCGATAATCGTGGACATAAACAGTCTCCGCGCCGGCCTTGCTGGGAGCGCGCCGAAAGAACGCATCGGCGCAGGGCTCAAAACCCGACGGCTAAAATATTATATACTCTACCAATATGGTCAACTAAAAAACATGACCCTTTTGAAGGAGGTGGATACAGCAGGCGCAAACTGTTTTAAAAAGGCGACGTAGAAAATTATTCCCCCAGATTCGGTCGCAAGTCGTGCACAAGCCCGGCCAGCACCGCAGGCGTTTATCTAGAATGCTGACAAAAAAAGCTAAATATGGCTTGAAAGCAATGTCTTACCTGGCGGGGGTGACGCCGGGGCAGACCGCTTTGGTCGCTGATATTGCGGAAGCCAACCAGATTCCCAAGAAGTTCCTCGACGCCATTCTCGGTGAATTGCGCAATGCGGGTTTCGTGCATTCCAAGAAAGGCAAGGGCGGCGGCTATATGCTGGCGCGTCCGCCGGCCGAGATCAGCGTGGGCAATATTGTTCGCACGCTGGATGGGCCGCTTGCGCCGGTTCAATGCGCCAGCCGCAGCATTTATCGTCGCTGCGACGACTGTCCGGACGAAGTCCATTGCGCGGTGCGCGTCGTGATGCTTGAGGCGCGGGATGCGATCGCCACGGTTCTCGACAGCACCTCTCTCGATCAGATGCGCGCGCGCGGCGAGGCAGGCGCGCCGATCCTTGGCGATTGATCCGTAACGGCGGGTGAGCACTCGCAAAACGGGCGGATACGATGGACAGGGTGCCAAGGTGAACCTATAAAGCGGCCGTCGGCGTGGTGGCCGACGAACTCCCCGTACAGAAGGCCGGAGACAGAATGTCCGAAGCAGCGGTGGCGCCGGCGCGGCGCGAGACGGATCAGGCGGCAGCGATGGCCGAATTGCGGCGCACGATGGTGGACCGGCAGCTCCGGCCCTTCGATGTCACCGATGCGCCCTTGCTCGACCAGTTTCTGGCGACGCCGCGCGAATTATTTCTGCCGGAACATCAGGCCGATCTGGCTTATTCCGATCTCGCCGTGACCCTGCGGACTTCAGCGGGCGGCAAGCGCAGCCTGCTGCCGCCGCTGGTGCTCGCCCGCATGTTGCAGGGCGCCGCGCCGCGTCCCGGCCAAAAGGCGCTGGTGATTGGCGGCGCAGGCTATTCGGCGGCGCTGCTGGCCGGATTGCTTGACGAAGTGATCGTGGTGGAGAGCGATGCGGATCTGGCCCGACGCGCGGTGGCCGGCTTCTGTGCGCTCGGCCTCGCCAATGTGAAGGTCGAAGGCGGCCCGCTGGCGAAAGGCGCGCCACATCATGCGCCGTTCGACGTTATTCTTGTGGAAGGCGCCGCCGATGCGGGGCTTGAGCCGCTGTTTGACCAGCTGAAACCCGATGGACGGCTGCTGGCCATTATCACCCCGGAGACCGGCGCAGGTCGCCAGCTGGTGCGTTTCGAGCGTCAGGACGGCAAAGCTACCGGCGATTTGCCGCTGCTGAGCGCCGGCGCCCCGGTTCTGGAAGGGTTTGAAAAAGCCCCGGCCTTCGCTTTTTAGGCATCGACGCCGAAATCGGCGACGATCCCTCCCCAAAATGGATTTTGAAAACGTGGAAAGGCGGCTTCGGGCCGCCTTTTCGCCGAAATCACGCCCCTAATGAAGTGTGATGACAATCCGTCCCCGAACCTTGTTCGGGTGGCGGGGCAGGGGGCGTGGGTGGAGCGACCGGCGAGGCTGGAAAAAGACGGGGGCGGCGCGAAACGATCTCGCGCGGCGCGGCTCTTTTCGCCTTTCTGTCTGCTGACGGCGCTCATGTGCCAGTTCGCTTCTCCGCCAGTTCATGCCGAAAATCTGCTAACGGCCCTGTCGCGGGCCTATGATGGCAACCCCGATCTGAATCAGAGCCGGGCCAATGTGCGCGCTCGCGACGAAGATGCGCCCAAGGCGCGTTCGGGCATGCGACCGAAAGCCAGCGTCACCGCCAACGCCGGCCCGATGTACGGTAATGTTCGCATTCCTTTCGGCGCTGGCGATGCGGCGGGCCGCGTGACCAATTTCGCTAAGGACTATATCGGCACGCCGCGCGGCACGACGCTGAACATGTCGCAGACGCTCTTCGACGGCGGCGCAACCGAGCATAACATCCGCAAGGCGGAGTCCGGCGTTTTCGCCGCACGCGCCACGATGCGTCTAACTGAGCAGGCGATCCTTCAAAACGGCGCCACCGCCTATATGAACGTTCTGCGCGAGACGGCGATCCTGTCGCTGCGCAAAAACAACATCGCCGTTCTTGAGCAGCAACTGAAACTCACGCAGGATCGTTTCAATGTCGGCGAAGTGACGCGCACCGACATTGCGCAGGCGGAGGCGTCGCTGGCGCAGGCGCGCACGGATTTCTATGCGGCGCAGGCGCAATTCAAAAACAGCATGGCCAATTATCGCCAGATTATCGGCGTCGAGCCGACACAGCTCGAACCGGCGCGGCCGGTCGAGCAACATCTGCCGAAATCGCTGGAGGCCGCGATTGAAGTGGCGCTGCTTGAACATCCCGGCGTCGTCGCGGCGCTGCATCAGGTCGACGCCGCCGAGATGGCGGTCAAGGTTGCGGAAGCGGCCTTGTCGCCCAGCGTGGCGGTGAACGCGCAGGTCTCAAACCAATACGATAACTTCAACGGCTTGCCCGGTTCGCGCGGTTTCTTCGCCGGCGCCAGCGGTCAATTGAACGTGCCGCTCTATCAGGGCGGCTCGGAATATGCCTCGATCCGTCAGGCCAAGGAGCAATTGGGGCAGGCCCGGCTCAACGCCGATCTACAACGCGACAGCGTGCGCGCCAGCGTGGTCTCCAGCTATGGCCTGCTCGAAACGGCGCGGGCGTCGATCATCTCCGGTCAGGCGGCGGTGAGGGCGGCGGAAACGGCGCTGGCCGGAACGCGCGCCGAGGCGCATGTCGGGCAGCGGACGACGCTCGACGTTCTCAATGCTCAGCAGGCTTTGCTGAATGCGCGTGTGACGCTGGTGAGCGCTCAGCGCGACCGGGTCGTCGCCTCCTACGCCGCGCTTGGCTCCATCGGTCGATTGTCAGCGCGCCAACTTGATCTGGGCGTCGCCTTTTATGATCCGGCCGCCCATTTCGAACAGGTCAATTCGAAATGGATCGGCACAGATACGCCCAGCGGACGCTGACCCGCGCGTCGCCGCGCTGAAATGAAGCGGCGGCGTGGTGTTGCCCGTGCGTTCCGGGGCGTTATGGTCGATCTGTATTCTGCGCAAGGAAAAGGGAACGACGCATGGACCCGGCCGCACTCGCGCTTGCGGAGCGTATGGCGCCCCGTTACACGAGCTACCCGACCGCGCCGCATTTCTCCAAAGAAATCGGCGCTGCGCAGATGCGCGACTGGCTGGCGGCGCTGTCGCCGGATGCGGCGCTTTCACTCTATTTCCACGTGCCCTTTTGCAAGGAAATTTGCGCCTATTGCGGCTGCCACACCAAGGCGTTGCAACAGGACGCGCCGCTGACCGCCTACAAGGAGACGTTGCTGCGCGAGCTGGAGCTGACGGCGGCGACGACGCGCGCGCGACGGGTCGACAGCATTCACTGGGGCGGCGGCACGCCCGGCATTCTCGGGCCGGCGCGTTTCGCTGAAATCGCCGAAGGTGTCGGCGCGTTATTTGCGCTCTCGCCGGATGTCGAACATTCGATCGAACTCGACCCGCGCCTGCTCACCGCCGAACTCGTCAGGACTCTGGCGCAGGCCGGCGTCAATCGCGCCTCGCTTGGCGTGCAGGATCTCAATGAACATGTGCAGCAGGCGTCGGGACGCGTGCAGCCCTATGAGACGGTCGCGCGCGCCGTCGAGATGCTGTGTGACGCCGGCATTACGGCGATCAATCTGGATTTGATGTACGGCTTGCCGAAGCAAAGCGTCGCCGATGTCGTGCGTACGGCGAAGCTGGCCGCCAGCCTGTCGCCGTGGCGGCTCGCCGTTTTCGGCTATGCGCATGTGCCATGGTTCAAGACGCATCAGAAACTGATCGACGCCGCCGATCTGCCCGGCGCGGCGGAGCGACTGGCGCAGGCGGCGGCGGTGCGCGCAGCGCTGGAGGAGGAGGGCTTTGTCGCCATCGGCCTCGATCATTTCGCCCATCCCGACGACCCGCTGGCGATCGCGGCGCGCAACGGCCATATGCGCCGCAATTTTCAGGGCTACACCATCGATCAGGCCGACGCGCTCCTGCCGTTTGGCGTTTCATCCATCGGCCGGCTGCCGCAAGGCTTCGTCGGCAACGCCACGGATCTCGCCGGCTGGCGCCGCGCCGTCGAAGCCGATGAGTTTCCGGTCACGCGCGGACTGGCGTTTTCGCGCGAAGATCGCGCCCGTGGCGAGGTCATCGAACGATTGATGTGTGATTTTACGGTCGATTACGGCGATGTCGCCGAGGCGCATGGCTTTGCGATTGACGCCTTCGACGCTGCAGAGGTGGCGTTGACGGATCTCGCCGCCGATGGCGTCGTCGAATTATCCGGCCGGCGCGTGACGGTGACGCCGCGCGGACAGCCGTTTCTGCGGCTCGCCGCCGCCGCCTTCGACGCCTATCTGGCGACAGCGCCGGCGCGTCACACGGTGGCGGTGTAACGCGAGACTCTTGTCGCGGACCGCCGCCTCCGGCATCGTTTGAAAATTCGATTCCCCAGACGTTCCCGGAAACCATGCCCGACTGGACTCCCGAACAGGATCAGGCGCTCGCCGCCGTCGCTCGCTGGCTGGCGGCGAAGGGCGGGCCACAGGTCTTTCGCCTGTTCGGCTTCGCCGGAACCGGCAAATCCACCTTAGCGCGCCACCTCGCGGAACATGTCGATGGCGACGTCGCATTCGCAGCCTTCACCGGCAAGGCGGCGCTGGTCATGCGCTCCAAAGGCTGCCGCGATGCGCGCACGCTGCACAGTCTGATCTATCGCGCCACGGACACGGAAACCGAAGAACCGTCTTTCGTGCTCAACGACGAAAGCGACGCCGCCCATGCGAAGCTGATCATCGTCGATGAATGTTCGATGGTCGATGAAGAACTCGGCCGAGACCTTCTGTCTTTCGGCAGCAAGGTGCTGGTTCTGGGCGATCCGGCGCAATTGCCGCCGGTGAAGGGCGGCGGTTTTTTCACCGAGGCCGAACCCGATGTGATGCTGACGCAGGTGCATCGTCAGGCGGCGGATAATCCGATCATCCGCCTGTCCATGATGGTGCGCGAATGTCAGCCCTTATCGCGTGGCGTTTATGGCGACACGCGCATCATTTCACGCGCCGAACTTGATCCGGCGTTCGTCACTGGCGCCGATCAGGTGCTGGTCGGCATGAATAAAACGCGCCGCGCCTATAATGGCCGCTTGCGTCAGTTGCGCGGCTTCACCGGCGCAATGCCGCAATCGGGCGAGAAACTGGTTTGCCTGCGCAACAATCGCAAGAAAGGTCTGCTCAACGGCGCCTTGTTCACGGTGAAGAGCGCCGGGGCTGTGCGGCGCGGCAAAGTGCGCTTGCTGGTGACGCCGGAGGAGGGCGAGGCCGGCAAGTTTCAGCGCGTCGCCGTCATCCCGCAATTCTTTGACGGCGGCGAAGGCGAGATCCCTTACGCGTTGCGTAAGGACTCGGATGAATTCGATTTCGGCTATGCGCTGACGGTTCACAAGGCGCAGGGTTCGCAATGGGATCATGTTACGCTTTTCGATGAATCCTTCGCTTTTCGTGAACATCGGGCGCGCTGGCTCTACACCGGCGTGACGCGCGCGGCGAAGCGACTGACGCTGGTGATGTGAGACGCAGAGATGCAGAAAGACGCGACAGCGGCAATGGGCGAGAAGATCGAGATGCGCCGTCTTTCCGACGGCGCCATATACACCTTCCTGCGCGCCACCGATGAAAACGGCATGCGGCGCTATCGCCGCGCCGACAAAAATATCTGGATGCTGCGCCATCCAGACTTCGGCTGGGTCGTTTGGGATGCGGACGCGGATTGTCTGATGGGACGACCGTGGACGGTTGCGCTGTCGCAACAGGGCGACTGTCCGCCGGAAGGCGACTGGGTCAGTCGGAAAGACGCCAATTCCTTCGTTTACCGGCTGGTCTTTGTCGCCTGATCGTTGGTCGCCCAGCTATCGACGCCCTCGGCGAAGATGCGGTCGCCGGTAGGCCCTTTCAGAAGATTGATGGTGGCGAGACGCCCGTCGGCGAACTGGAACGGCAGATCAATCACCGAAAGCGAACGCAACACTTGAATGTTGCGCTTCTCGGGATCGCCGCGCATCAGTCCGATCAGGAAGTAATTATTGCTGATCGGCACCGGGATGCCGACGAGTTTTTCACCCGACTGCGCGTCGGGACGGCGCATCTGGATCGGACCGATCGCCTTCACGTCGCCAACCGGGCTGCCGGCTTCGGGCTTGAAGGAAATCGTGATCGTGTGCGAGGCGGACAGAGTCGGGTCCGTGTTCTTGCGGAAGAGCAGAGTGGCTTTCAGCTTTGCGTCGGGAATATCGACATCGCCGCGGATCGCCGAGCCCACCGTTTCGCCGGGACCGCCGCCGACATTCTCCAGCCGCCACACGACATTGGCGGGATAGATGCGTTCGACTTTTTCCGGCTCATTGAGCGAAGCGACCCACATTTCCGCTTTTTGGGCGACAGGCACATTGCCGCCCTTGCCGGTGTCGGCGGTTTCCAGCCGATCGCCATATTTGCCGCTTTCCTCCGTGGCGGTTTCGCCGCCGGAGGATTTGAGGCCGGCCTGATCTTCGGGGCGTTCGTGAAACTGCCAGGCGAGCAGGGCGAGCGTGCCGATCAGCGCCATCAGCACGCCGATCACCGCCAGAATTTGTCCGCGCCGGCGTTGTGGCCGGGGCGGCAGAGGAAGCGGCGCGGCAGGCCGCAGGGTTTCCCGGCTGGCGGCGGGCTGCGCGGCAGGCGCAAGTGACGTCTGCAGCGGTTGCGCCGGTTGCGTTTCGACTCCTTCCAGCGTTTCGCGGAAACTGGCTCCCGGCGGGGGCGGCGGCGCGTCTCTTTCGGCGGGTTTGCTAGACGTTAATCCCGCTTTTGCTTGCGCGGCGCGTTCGCGCAAACGCGCCAGCGCCGCCGAGGGCGAGGCGGCGGATTTGCTTGCGCCTGCGCCGGCGGGCGCCTGGACCGGGGCGGTTGGCGCCGGTTTCGCGGGTGGTGGGGGCGGCGCGACGGATTTAGCGGCTTTTCCGGCGATCTCCAGTTCGATGCGGGTGATCGCTTCTTCGAGCGCCCGGCTTTCGGCGCGAATATCCGCCTCGCCGACCGGGGGCTGAATATTCCGCAACTGCGTGACAAGCGCCGTGCGCGCCCGCGCGTAAACCGTCTGGCGCGCCTCGATGGACGATTGCGGAAGCGCCGAGATTGCCCGGAAAATTAAGGAATAATAATCGGCCATGAATGGTTAAGAACATGTCCCACCGGGAGCGTCAATATTGCCCCCTTGCCATTGCCTGAAAAACGGGGGATTCCCGGAGGTCACGGGACATGTGCGCCGCTGCTGGCGCCGCGAATAAGGATATTGGCGATGCGCTTGCAGGGTCTGTTCATGCGTCGATGGATGATGGCTGCGGCGACCGGACTGCTTGTCCTCTTCGCCGCCTGTCCGGCCGCGCAGGCGATCAGCATGGACAAAGGCTCCACCATTCGCGACCAGTGCGAACTCTCGATCGGTCCGGATCTGATTTCTGTCGTCGCCTATATGCCGGATCGCTCGCGGGATCGTTTCTGCGACGAATTTCCGGCGCCTGGCCGCATCATTCTGACCGTCGATCTCGTCGCCGAACGGCTGCGCGCCTTTCCCATAGAAGTGCGCGTTGTGCGCGAACCGGGCGGGGCCCTCAGCGAGACCGACGATCTGGCGCCGCTGACAGTGGCCTTCATGCCGGCGCAGACTTACCCCGGCGGCGCGGTCGTCATTGATCATGAATATGCGGAGAGTGGACGCTACGCCGCTTTTCTGACCGTGTCGGAGCCCTCCGGCCTGCGTCGGACCACCCGTTTCGCCTTTGTCGTCGGCAGCGCATTCAGTTTCTTTGCGCCGGCGATGCTCGGCGGCGTTTTCCTCGCCGGGCTCGTCTTCGCCTATTGGCGTCATAGCGGCAATCGGCGCGGCATGCGCAAAGCCTATTGATCGGTTCGGGCGCGGTCTTTGGGAACGGCGATCAGCCAATAGACGAAGCCGGTGAAAACGCCGGTCAGAAAAAACAGCAGGGCGATCCGCGCTTCAATGGGCGTCGCCTCACGCGCCCGATCCAGCCCGCGTGCGGCGCGCGCGATCCAGGGCGAGGCGCCAGCGAAAACGCCGCTGATCCCTGAGTACCAGATCAGCTGACGCACGCCCATCGCTTCTCCCGTCGCTACGGCGACCGCCAGCGGCGCGACGCAAACGGCGATGGCGATCGCCTGCGCCACGGCGAAGAAAGCGGCGATGGCGTCTTCAGGATCGCCGTGTCGCATCGCCTCGTCGATGATGAAGAAAATTCCGTTCATGGTGGCGACGAGCCCCGCCTCGCGGGTCGCCGGATCGAACAGGGCGGCCATCACCAGCAGGAATACGCCGGCGCAGGACGCAATCAGGAAAGCGAAAGCGATAACGATCAGGCGACGCAGCATGTGATCTCCGGGATCGGCGCTTTACGGATCGAGCACCGAATCCCAGTAAAGATAATCCATCCAGCTCTCATGCAGGTAATTGGGCGGAAACAGCCGGCCGTTGCGATGCAGGTCGGAGACGCTCGGCTGAAACGGCGTCTGCGCCGGCGACATATGCGCTTCATGGGGCAGGCGGTCGCTCTTGCGCAAATTGCAGGGCGAGCAGGCCGCGACGACATTGTCCCAAGTTGTCGCTCCGCCCTTGGAGCGCGGGATGACGTGATCGAAGGTCAGTTCGTCATGCGCGCCGCAATATTGGCAGGTGAAGCGATCACGCAGGAAGACGTTGAAGCGCGTGAAGGCCGGATGCCGCACCGGCCGCACATATTCCTTCAGACAGACGACCGAGGGCAGGCGGATTTCAAAGCGCGGGCTTTTGACGGTGCGGTCATATTCGGAAACGATATGCACCCGATCGAGGAACACCGCCTTGATGGCGTCCTGCCAGCCCCAGAGCGACAGTGGGTAATAGCTGAGTGGTCGATAGTCGGCGTTGAGGACGAGCGCAGGACAGGCTTGCGGCGAAACGGTCTGGCGAAAGTGAACGGTCACGCTGCCTGCCTCTCTTTTTATTCGAGAAGGGCTCCACGGACCGCGAGGTCCATGTAGGCCTCCTGCGACGTTGAGATAATTTATAGGCAGGATGACGCGCTTGTGAAGGCGCTTGTCGGATCAGGGATCGAGCAGATCGCCGTCGACGCCTGTTGCGCCTTCGACCAGCGCCTGCAAAACCGCCGGATCGCGCGGGAAACCGGCGCGAATCCAGGCTTTTTGCAAGGCGTTGAGGGTTTCGCCGAGTTTTTTGCCGGGCGCTAGACCGCGGGCGATCAGATCGGCGCCCTTGAGCGGGAAAACCGGCACGGGCGTTTCATCGAGATAGCGGGCGGCTTCAATCCAGCGCGAATCGTCGGGCGTCGCGCCGCTGGCGGCGAAGGCCAGCGCCAGTCCGTCCCGAGCGGCGCGCGCGCCGCAGACGAACAGCATCTCGCGCAAATGCGACACCGGCGGCGGCGTCTCCAGCCCATGCAAGGCGGCGAGGGTTTTCGCGGCGGACGTGAGTCTGGCGGCTTCATCGTTCGACAGACGCAGACGATCGCGCAGCCGCTCCGCATCCTCGATCGTCAGCACCGCGAAAGCGGCGAGCCGCAGAACGGCGTCGGGTTTTTTGCCTTGCGCCGTCTCGAAAGCGGCGAGGCGCTCCAGTCGCGCCGGATAGCCAACGCCAAGAATGACTTCGATGACGCCGGCCCGAGACATGGCGCGCATGACTTCAGGGGCGCGTCCTGCGATCAGCAGTTTCAGGAGTTCGGCGCGGACGCGCTCGCGCGACAGACGCGCCAGCTCCTCGCGCGCGAGGATCGACTCATGCAGGCCGTCGCGATCGAAATCCCCGGCGCCATGCGAGGCGTTGAAGCGGAAGAACCGCAGCACCCTCAAATAATCCTCGCGGATGCGCGTCGCGGCGTCGCCAATGAAACGAATGCGGCGCGCGGCGAGATCGTCGAGGCCGCCGACATAGTCATGCAGCCTGCCGTCCGGCGTCAGCGACAGGGCGTTGACGGTGAAATCGCGGCGGCGTGCGTCCTGTTCGAAATCGCCGCCGAAGCGCACTTTGGCGTAACGCCCGTCGGTTTCGACATCCTCGCGCAGCGTCGTCACTTCATAGG
>JALRFG010000099.1 GCA_023253795.1 Methylocystis sp. | reverse complement strand
CACCTCGCCGGCGAATTCGAACAGCCCTATTTCACAGCGCTGCGCGAGTTCGTGCGCACGGAATACGCTGCGCAGCGCGTCTATCCGCCGGCCACGCAGATCTTCCGGGCGTTCGACGACTGCCCCTTCGACAGCGTCAAGGTCGTCATTCTGGGTCAGGACCCCTATCACGGCGCCGGTCAGGCGAATGGTCTGTGCTTCGCCGTCGGCGCCCATGTGTCGACGCCGCCCTCGCTGCAAAACATCTTCAAGGAAATCGACGCCGATCTTGGCCACAAGGTTTCGCGCGATCCCGATCTCTCGCGCTGGGCGCGACAGGGCGTGCTGCTGCTCAATGCGACGCTGACCGTGCGCGAAGGACAGGCCGGCTCACATCAGAACAAGGGATGGGAGCAGTTCACCGACGCCGCCGTTCATGCGTTGTCGCGCGAACGCGAGGGGCTCGTCTTCCTGCTCTGGGGCGCCTACGCCAGACGCAAAGGCGCCGGCATCGACCGCAAGAAACATCTGGTGCTGGAATGCGCACATCCCTCGCCACTCTCGGCGCATAACGGTTTTTTTGGTTGCCGGCATTTTTCACAAGCCAACGCCTGGCTTGTCACGCATGGCGAAACGCCCATCGACTGGTGAAGACGCGATCTTAACTGCGCGCCGCCATCGCTTCATGAATCGTCTGTAACTGCTTGTCCGTCGCATCGACGCGCACGATCGAAGGCCTGTCGCAAATGCGCGCGGCGTAGTCAGACAACGCCGGCGTCGCCGGAAGCCCGCCGAAACCGATCAACATCCGCAAGGCCATGCCCCAGAGCAAATCGGCGGCGGTGAAGCGTTCGCCCAGAAGATACCGCCCCTGCGCAAGCTGCGACTCCAGCGTCGCCAATGTCGTGTCGAAATCGCCATAGGGATTCATGCCGCGCGGCGGCGGCTCCCGTTTCGTCAGGCGATCCAGCGCCGCAGGTTCGAAGGCGGCGCTGTAAAAAACCAGCCAGCGCAGATAGGGGCCGCGCAAGGGATCGTCGATCGACGGCGCCAGTTTTTTCTGCGGAAAGGCGTCGGCGAGATAAATGAAAATCGCCGGCAGTTCGGTGACAAGCGCGCCCTTGTGAAGGATCGCCGGAACCTTGCCCATTGGATTGATCGCCAGATAATCCGGCTGACGCTGGGCGCCGAGACGAAAATTCAGATCGCGCAGCGCATAGGGCGCATCAAGCTCCTCCAGCAAGGCGAGAACGCAGGACGAGCGGGTTTTCGGCGCATGATAGAAAATCAGTTCCGTATCGCTCATCTCTGCCTCCCGCGCATTCATGGCTCGACCCACCTGGACGATACGCCCACGCCCGCGATCATAATCTGTCAGGCGCGGAAGCGGAAAGCGAGATAATCAAACGGCGCGCCGATCGCGGTCATGGCGCCCGGCGAAAGGAATGCGCAGCAAGATGAACAATGATCGCCAGCATAATGCCAATGCCGCCGCTGAGCATGACGCAGACGATTCCCTGAATGGCGTGTTCGCTCATATGTTGCTCCCCGTCTTTCCTGATTTGTGTTTTTTCGTTTTGCGGGGATAGCGCATCGCCTGCACACGCAATGTGAGCTAGCGCACATGAGGCGCAGCCGTCGAAAAATTGATCGAGCGCTCCGCTTCACGGCACGAAAATGAAAAACACATAGGCCGCGAAAACCACCAGATGCACCAGCCCGGTCAGCACATTGGTGCGGCCGGCGCCGAAGCTGACGATGCTGATCATCAGCGTCAGCAGCAGCATCATCGTATCGCGCTTTTCGAGGCCGAAGACGATGTCGTGGCCGGTCAGCAGACAAAAGAACGAGATCGCCGGAACGGTGAGGCCAATGGTGGCGACGACCGAGCCCAGCGCGCAGTTCAGCGCGGTCTGCAGCGCGTTGCGCGAGGCCGCGCGGATGGCGTTAAGCGACTCGGGCAAGAGCACCAGCGCCGCCAGCGCCGCGCCGCTCGCCGCATTGACGTTGCGGACATGCAGCCACGCGAACCCCTCCTCCATCGCCGGCACGACATGATCGGCCAGAATGACGACGCCGATCAGACTCGCGACGAGGCCGACGCCGGCGACGAGCGCCTGTCGCGCCGTAGGACGCGTATCGAAATGACCTTTCGCCGCCGAGCGGGCGTCGAGAAAATAGGAGCGATGCCGCACCGTCTGGATAAACAGAAAGGCGCCATAAAGGATCAACGACAGGAAGCTGATGAACACCAGTTGCAGGCTGGTCAGACGCGGCCCCGCCGCCGAAGTGGTGTAATCGGGAATAATCAGCGTGAGCACCGATAGCGCGATCAGCACGGCGAGATAGGCGCTGGCGCCCATCGGCTGCAATTCCTGCTCGCCATGCCGGTAACCGCCCAGCAGCAGACACAGGCCAACCAGCCCGTTGCAGATGATCATGATCGCCGAAAACACCGCCTCGCGCGCCTCGGTCGGATCGTCGGCGCCATGCGCGATCATCGAAACCAGCGCGGCGACCTCGATGATCGTCACGGCGATGGTCAGCACCAGCGTGCCATAGGGTTCGCCCAGCCAGACGCCGACGACCTCGGCGTGATCGAGCGCAGAGAAAACGGCGCCGATCAACAAAACCGCCGCGAACGAGGCGATGACGACTATCGCGGCGGGCGGCGCGGTATTCAGCCAGCCCGCGCCCAGAAAAAACCCGGCCGACGCCATCAGCGCCAGCATCGGGAGAACCACGGCGCCGCGCCCATGCGGAAAACTCTGCGCCATAACCACAGGCTCCTGTCAGGGAGAGAATTTTGCGTCTTTTCATTACCGGAAGTCGCGCATAAATCTAGGCATATGACCTCCCCGCGCGCGCCAAACGACGATCTGCCCCCCGAGGCGGAGGATGCTCACGAACCGGAGACCGCCGGTTTCGATATGAGCGACGACGTCCTGAGCACGGATGACGCGCCGGAAACGCCGGAAAGCGTCAAGCGCGGCGTCGCGGTGATCCGGCAATACTGGAAACACGCGCCCAATACGCCCGGCGTCTATCGCATGATCGCCGAAAACGGCGAGGTGCTTTATGTCGGCAAGGCCAAGAACGTCCGCAAACGGGTGGCGAGCTACACCCGCCTCGCCGGCCATGTGAACCGCATCGCCCGGATGATTTCGGCGACCGCCAGCATGATCTTCATCTCGGTCGAGACCGAGACCGACGCGCTGCTGCTCGAAGCCAATCTGATCAAGCAACTGAAACCGCGCTTCAATGTGCTGATGCGCGATGACAAGTCGTTTCCCTATATTCTCATCGCCAATGATCATGAGGCGCCGCAAATCGCCAAGCATCGCGGGTCGCGTTCGCGCAAGGGCGATTATTACGGCCCCTTCGCCAGCGTCTGGGCGGTCAATCGCGCGCTCAATGCGCTGGAGCGCGCTTTTTTGCTGCGCTCCTGCTCACAAAGCTATTACGACAATCGCACGCGGCCGTGCCTGCTTTATCAGATCAAACGTTGCGCCGGCCCCTGCACCGGCGAAATCTCGCTGGAGGATTATGCGGCGCTGGCGCAGGAGGCGCGCGATTTTCTTTCAGGCAAAAGTCTGAGCGTGCGCGAACAGCTCGCCATAGAGATGACAGCCGCCGCAGAAAATCTGGAATTCGAACGCGCTGCGCGTCTGCGTGATCGCATCTCGGCGCTTTCCGCCATTCAGGGCGCGCAGGGCGTCAATCCACGCAGCATCGAACAGGCGGATGTTTTCGCCATCGCCAAGGAAGCGGGACGTTTCTGCATTGAGGCGTTTTTCTTTCGCGCTTATCAGAACTGGGGCAATCGTTCCTATTTTCCGCGCGCCGACGCCAGTCTGAGCGAAGAGGAAGTGCTCGACGCCTTTCTCGCCCAGTTTTACGATGAACTGCCTTCACCGCCGCTGGTGCTGCTGTCGCATCGCGTCGAGAGCGCCGACGTGCTGGCCGATATGCTGTCGGCGCGACTGAAGAAACGCGTCGATGTGGCGGCCCCGCAACGCGGCGAGAAACGCGAACTCGTCGACCATGCGCTCACCAACGCCCGCCAGACGCTGGGCCGCAAGCTCGCCGAAGACGCCAGCCAGCAACAACTGCTCGCCGCGACGGCGCAAATTTTCGATCTGCCGGCGCCGCCGCGTCGTATCGAAGTCTACGACAACTCCCACACCGGCGGCGCGCAGGCGATCGGCGCGATGATCGTCGCCGGCCCCGGCGGCTTCATGAAGGCGCATTACCGCACCTTCAACATCAAAAATACGGAAATCGTTCCCGGCGATGATTACGGCATGATGCGCGAGGTGCTGACGCGGCGATTTGCGCGTCTGGCGAAGGAGGACGAAAACGCGACGGCCGATCCCGACGCCTTTCCCTCAAAGCCTGATCTGGTCCTGATCGACGGCGGCCGTGGTCAATATGAGGCGGCGCGCGCCGCATTGGCGGCCTCCGGCGTGGAAGGCATTGCCCTCGCCTCCATCGCCAAGGGCGCCGACCGCAACGCCGGACGCGAAACCTTCTTTATGGAAGGGCGCGAGCCGTTTCGTCTGCCGCCGCATGATCCGGCGCTCTATTTCGTGCAACGACTGCGCGACGAAGCGCATCGTTTCGCCATCGGCACGCATCGCGCGCGGCGCAAGAAGGAATTCGTCAAAAATCCGCTGGATGAAATCGCCGGCATCGGCCCCTCGCGCAAACGCGCGCTATTGCTCGCCTTCGGCTCGGCGAAAGCGGTGTCCCGCGCCGCGCTCGGCGATCTCGAAAAAACGCCCGGCCTCAACAAGGCGACGGCGAAACTGGTCTATGAACATTTTCAGCGCAGCGAGTGAGATGCGCGCCCTATTTTGTCTGAAGCGTGTTTCCGGTTAAAGTTACGCTGACACATGCACGCCCTTCGCTCTTTCCAGCACGCTTACGCCAAATTCACCCGCGACGATGGCTGGGCCATCGCCAGCCATGTCGCATTGTCGACGCTGACGGCGCTGTTTCCCTTTCTGATCTTTCTGACCACGCTGGCCGGTTTTATCGGTCGCGAAGAGATGGCGCTTTCCGCCACCAATCTGCTCTTTGACGGCTGGCCGGAGCAGATCGCCCATCCGCTGTCGCGCGAGATCACCGCCGTTCTCACCCAGCCACATGGCGGCCTGCTGACGGTCAGCGCCGTGCTGTCGATCTATTTCTCGTCGAGCGGCGTCGAGGCGATGCGCGTCGCTCTCAACCGCGCCTATGACGCGCGCGACCATCGCCCATGGTGGCTGCTGCGGCTGGAGGCGATCGTCTTTGTGATCATCGGCGCCGCATCGCTGCTGGTCATCGCTTTTCTGCTGGTGCTGGCGCCGCTGGTCTGGGCGCTGGTCGACCGCTACGCTCCGGAATTCGTCCATCATCTCGAACTTCTGAAGCCGGCGACCCGGTATGGCGTTTCGACGCTGGTGCTGGGGGTCGGGCTGATCGGCGCGCACACCATTCTGCCGGCGGGGCGACCGCCGCTGCCCGCCGTTGCGCCGGGGATCCTTCTGACGCTGGCGCTGTGGCTCGCCTTCGGCGTCGGTTTCGGCGATTATTTGCTGCATTTCGCCGATAATTACATCGTCACCTACGCCGGCCTCGCCTCGATCATGATGGCGCTGGTGTTTCTTTACGCGCTTTCGGCGATTTTTATCTTCGGCGCTGAACTAAACCAGACGCTACGGCGCGAGGGTTAATCGGGTCTTAACCGGCTTTTTCTAGGCTGTGCGCAACGGCGGCGCGCGTCTGGCGGCGCGCCGAATGCGTCGGCGCGGCCGTCGCCTCATCTCCTGTCAGGCGGAAAATTTCTATGCGCAGTCATCACCGGCGCTATCTCCTCGAGCAAATCGGCGACGCCGCCCAACGCCGGCTGTGGCAATTCATTGGTCTCGGCATGCTGACCAGTGCCGGCGCCCTGGCGATTTCACTGGCGACCTGGTCGGCGCGCGATCCGTCTCTCAACCACGCCACCGGCGGCCATGTCCGCAATTTGCTTGGCGGACCGGGCGCTGTCGCCGCTGATCTGGTGATGCAGCTTTTCGGCTTTGGCGCCATCGCCGCCATTCTGCCGCTCGCCGCGCAGGGTCTGCGCCTGCTGCGCCAGCAATCCGCCGGCAAGGGCGCCTTCCGTCTCGGCCTGTGGTGCATCGGCATTTTCGCCACTTCCGCCACCGCTTCCCTGCTGCCCGCCACCGACCGCTGGCCGCTGCCGACGGGTCTTGGCGGCGTCGCCGGCGACGCCGTGCTGGCGGTGCCGCGCACAATCTTCGCCGGCTCCAGCCTCGCCATGGCGGGATTTGGCCTCACCGCCGCCTTTGTCGCCATCCTCGCCGTCAGCGGCGCCGCTGGTTTAGGCGCGCCTGCGACGGAAAATTTTGAAGGCCCTGTCGAGGAAGAAGAACCCACCGTTGACGACGACGAGGACGCCGACGGCGAACCCAGCGTCGCGCTGATCTCGCTTGGCGCGCTGCTGCATGTCGTTCTGTCGCTCAAGAGCCGCCTGTTTCAGACGGCGGCCCGCCTGACGGCCCCGCGCGTCCGTCCGGCGCCCGAGGAGGAGCCGATGACGGCGCCGCATCCGCGCATGGAGCCGGTCTTCGAGGATTTCGACGCCTATCCGGCCTATGCGCCGACGGTCGACGCCTATGCGGAAACGGATGATCTATCGCCCACGGTTGATTTTTTCGATGACGTGGACGCGGCGCCGGCTCCTGCGCCTGTCGCTGCGCCGCGCCGTTCGCGTCCGCGCGCGCCGACGCGTGCAGCCGGACGCGGCGCGCCGGAGTTTTACGAACTGCCCGCCGCCGAACTGCTCGCCGAACCCAAGAAGGGCGCCGCCGTGCGGCTGTCCGAAGATGTGCTGGCCGATAATGCGCGACTGCTCGAAGGCGTGCTCGACGATTTCTCGGTGCGCGGCGAAATCATCAACGCCCGCCCCGGTCCGGTGGTGACTCTTTACGAACTGGAGCCGGCGCCGGGCGTCAAATCCTCGCGCGTCATCGGCCTTGCCGACGACATCGCCCGCTCCATGTCGGCGATCTCCGCGCGCGTCGCCGTTGTGCCGGGCCGCAACGCCATCGGCGTCGAACTGCCGAACCAGCGGCGCGAAACCGTCTATCTGCGCGAACTCATCGCCAACGACGATTTCATGCAATCGGACCACAAGCTGGCCATTGCCCTCGGCAAGACCATCGGCGGCGAGCCGGTGATCGTCGATCTGGCGCGCATGCCGCATCTGCTCGTCGCCGGCACCACCGGCTCAGGCAAATCGGTGGCGATCAACACCATGATCCTGTCGCTGCTGTATAAGCTGTCGCCCGAAGAATGCCGCCTGATCATGATCGACCCCAAGATGCTGGAATTG
>JALRFG010000098.1 GCA_023253795.1 Methylocystis sp. | reverse complement strand
CGCGATGGTGAATCTTGGGCCGCAATATGCACAGGTCGTAAATGGATAATGATAGAAACGACTGTCGGGATTGAACAGATCGGTGAGGCAATCCGGACAGGTGGCGACATCGGGACCGATGCAGGTTTGTGATTCTTCACGGATGCTGGTTTCAATTATAAACCTGGCGTCCGGCTTTGATAAAATGGATTCAACCGTGATCTCGTTTATCACGGCGCCTGGCGGCGTATCATGCGAAAGCTGTTGTACGAAAAGACGCGCGTTGCCGCCCTCGACCTCGATCATTGCGCCGGCGCCGTCGTTGCGCACGAAGCCGCTTAAATCGAGCTTCTGCGCGAGTTTGAAAGCATGCGGCCGAAAGCCAACGCCTTGTACGGTTCCGAAAACCTTTATCCTTAACCGTTCGGGCGTCTTTTTCCTCATGGAGCCGCGATGTTGGCGCTCAGCGTCGATGTCATGCGCGTTTCAATCCAGGCGCAGAGCGCCGAGAGCCCCTCACCCGTACGGGCGGAGGCTATGAGAATATTTATGCCCGGATTAACGCGTCGAGCGTTCGACATGCATTCATCGACGTTAAAATCGAGATGGGGCAATAAATCGGATTTATTGAGGACCATAAGATCCGCGGCGGCAAAAATATCTGGATATTTGAGCGGCTTGTCTTCGCCTTCCGTTACCGAGAGCACGACAATCTTATGCGCTTCGCCAAGATCAAAGCCGGCGGGACAAACGAGATTCCCAACATTTTCAATGAACAGGACGCCATCCGCAGCGGGAGGTAAATCATCAAGCGCATGGCCGACCATATGCGCGTCGAGATGACATCCTTTACCCGTGTTGATTTGGATTGCCGGAACGCCTGTCGCGCGGATGCGTCTGGCGTCTGCATCTGTCTGTTGATCGCCTTCAATGACCAGGATTGGCGAACGCTGTTGCATCTGCTCAATCAATCTTACCAGCAGCGTTGTTTTGCCCGATCCGGGGCTGGATACAAGATTAAGAGCGAGCATTCGTTTCTTCAGCAAGCGCTGGCGATTGTTCTGTGCATGAATATTATTGGCGGCGTAGACATCACGTTCAATTTGAATGAGGCGCGTCTGATCGAGATTTGCCGTCTGCTCATTGGCGGCGTCAGTCATCGGCATTGGCTGCGCGCCATGAGAATGCGCATGTTTATGCGGATGATCGTGCGTATGGTTATGACCCGGCGTATCGCCGCAGCCGCAAATCCCGCACATTATTCGACCTCCATATCAACAACCCGCAACTCGTTGCCGCCGATGACATCAAGCTTTTCGCCGCCACACAGTGGGCAGGGGGCGAGCCGCGTTGAGAGCGCAACGGTTTTGTTGCAATCATAGCACCAGGCTTGACCGGGGAGACGTGAAATTTCGAGAAGAGATCCCGCCGCAAGCGTGCCGTTGACGGCTGCCGTGAAGGCGAATTGAAGCGCCTTTTCTTCGACATGTCCGAAGGCGCCCAGCTCGACGCGAACTCTTCTGATATGATGGATGCTCTGGTTTTGCGCCGCCATCTGGACAATGGCGACGATCTCTCGGGCCAGGGTCAATTCATGCATGACGTTAACGGCAGGACCGAACTATTTCGACGCCGTGACGCGATCCAGACGCTTCTTGTCATCGTCCATCAGCTTGACGAGCGCTTCGCATTTCTCCAGTTCGCCGGGATGCTCTTCCGTGCAGAGCTGGTAGGCGTCGAGAGACTGGTATTTTGCGGCATTGGCGTAACCGCGCTCATCCACGCGTCCGCCGGTTGTCGAGCTGCAGCCTGCGCAAATCGTCAATAATGATAAAATCAAAAATTTGCGAGAAAGCAGCATAGGCGTTCGTCCGGCGCTTGGTCTGCCGCTTTGATCTGGCGGCTGTTTGATTGGCTCAATAATAAACAATCTGGATGAAAAAGTCATTCATCTGATAATTTGACGATGGAGATACGGGCGCAAACTGTGGCAGGTTTTTCGCCGCCGCATCGGACCAGAGGTCCGATGCGGCGATGCGGAAGAGCTTCACCGATGGCTTTGGTTTTTGTGTTTGGCGGCGTGCTTGTGCTCATGTTCCGTCGGTTGAGACGGTGTGAGCTGATCATCGCGACGCGGCTCCGGATGATAGAACAGGTCGACGAAGGCGCCCTCGGTAACGCTGCCGGGTTCGAGTTCCTGAAGAAGGGTTTGCGCCCGGGTCGGCGTGGCGGCGGCAATAAGCGTTGAAAGAACCAAGAATTTCAGTGGCAAGGACCAGAAATGGCGACGCATGTTTCCTCACAGGTCAAGCAGCATGATCGCCCCACAGAAGCGCAGCTTGTCGCAATGGTCAATGCGGCGGGATAGCGTGAGGCGTGTTTGAAAGTGGAAAAATGCCCCATGCGCAATTTGACGCCGCTATACGGACAAGGGACGAGAAATGCCGGAAACACGCATTTTGCTGAAGGCGACGGCGCAAAGCATTGCATTGATTTCAATGGCGGTATTGGGATTTGCGCTGCTTTTGCTCGCCGACATATGCGAACGAGACCGGAGAGGAAAATCAGCCGGTCGCGTTCATATTTTTCGGGATAGCGCTGATGGGAGCCTCGACTGTCGGCGCTTTGGGAATGGCTTTTGCGCGACTCTCAGGCCGGAAGAACTGAGGCGACGCCTTATTGAGGGCGTCGCGTCGTGAGGCTCGCGAAATGCGTGTTTTCAAGCTTACGCCATTCTTCTCCGAAGACCGGATTATAAATCAGCGTAATCGACTGGATTTCTCCTCGCTGCATCAAGGCGCGAATGTCGCTCTCTTTGAACGGTCCAATCGCCGCGCCAGCGCGCTCATAATACCAGTTGTCGACAGGAGCGTTCGTCTTCTCAGCAACGGCGGGCTCCACTTTCTTTGGCTCGCGGACGGCATTGGTCCGTACGCCTGAGGGCGAAGAAGCTTTTGCACCGAGCAGCGATGTCACGCGTTGTTCAAATTCCGCATAGGCCGCTCTGTTCTTGACGTAAAAATAGGCTCCTGCGGCGATCGGCAGAATTCCAAACAGGTAGTGTCCTGAAAGCATGAGGCCAAGGCCAAAGAAAATAAGGCCGACGATGAGCTTTTCCTGTGGCAGATCCGACGACATTTTGTCCTGAACCTCTCGTGACTGAAAGAAATAGAAGTAATTTTGGTATCCATACACCCTGCCGTAGATGTCGATATCATCTAGAGGCTGCGCGGATGAGTATAGAAATTAAGCGCTATATCAAGGCCTTTTCACGACAGAACGCCTCTGGGGGCGGGTACGTCGCCGTGATATAGGAATATTATCACTTAAGTGGCGGCAGGAAAGCGATTTTACTCTGTAATTCCGGCAAGTCGCAGCCGCGTCACCTTGTCGACAAACAGTTACATGTCGCGCATGATGTAATAGCCAACAGTCGCCGCAGCAACCGCAAACACCAGAACAGCAAGTCCATATCCAGCCATCACGCCCTCCATCGCTGGAAAGGCAGATAGGGCCGTGAAAGTGCGCGACAAGTTCTTCGGCGCTCTGAGCCTGTCAGAAAGGTCGATGAACCCAGACGCTTTTTATCCGGCGCGCGTTTGTGGCGCTGTCGGCTGGTGAGGGCCTGACGTCTCTTCCTCTTTGGCGCTGGTCATGAATTGCGCCGCCGCCAGTCTGGCGAAGCGGCCATTGAGCTTGACCAGATCGTCAAAGGAGCCGCTTTCGACGATTTCGCCCTGATCAAACACCAGAATGCGATCGGCGTTGCGGATGGTGGCGAGCCGGTGCGCGATGACGAATGTGGTGCGTCCCCGCGTGGCGGCGTCGAGCGCTTTCTGAATTAATTTCTCGGTTGTCGCATCCAGCGCGGATGTTGCTTCGTCGAATACAAGGATAGGCGGGTTCTTCAGCAGCGCGCGGGCGATAGAGAGTCTCTGGCGTTCTCCGCCCGAAAGAGTGCGGCCACGTTCACCAACCTGTGTGCCGTGGCCATCGCTTTGTCGCGACACAAATTCTGTGGCCTGAGCAAGTTCAAGCGCCCGTGCAATTTCATCATCTGTGGCGTCGGGATTACCGATGCGCAGATTTTCTTCAATGGTGCGGGCAAATAACATTGGCTCCTGAAAAACCACGCCAATGTTGCGACGAAGCGAAACCAGCGTGAAATCTCGGATGTCCACGCCATCGATTTTCACGCAACCTGAGTCGGGATCAAATACACGATGGAGAAGGCCAAGAGTCGTTGATTTCCCGGAACCGGTCGAGCCGACAAGGGCGATGGTCTCGCCGGGTTTCGTCGTGAAGCTTACATTCTTGATTGCTGGACGACGACCGTCATAGGAGAAAGAGACGTTTTCAAAAACGACAGCGCCGGCAAGGCGATCGGCGTCGTGTGCATCAGGGCGATCGCGCACCGCCGCTTCGGTATCGAGAATATCAAAAAAATCCTTGATCTTCGCCGATTGCATAAACAGCACATTGACGAATCCAACAACCTGTTCAAGCCGCCCGATCAGCATGGTGGCGAAGTTCATGAAGGTGATGATCTCGCCGATCGTCGCCTGCCCGTTCATGTGCAGCCATGTGCCGAGCAGGAAAATCGAGAGTATGGTCAGCGTCGATGCAGCGCGACTGGCGACGACGACCAGCGCCCACCAGGAAAGAACCGGAAGCTGGGCGGCCAGAACATCATTAATGATGCGATTAAGCGCCTGCGCCTCACGGTCGATGCGCGTGAAGCTTTGTACGACCGGAATGTTGCCAAGCGTGTCGGAGGCGTGTTCGGCAAGCGAGGAATTGTAGCGTTCGACCTGCCCCTGAAGACTCTCCGTGCGACGCAAAACATAAGATGTCGCGACATAAAAAATGATGACCAGCAGGATCAGCAAGCCGCTCAGTCGCCAGTTGATGAACAGGGTCATCGGCAGCAACACGAACAGCGCCACGAAGGACGCGCAGTTTTCGCGGAAGAACGACAGCCACAGACCAAACATCGCTGCGGCGCCATCGAGCATCGTTTTCAGGATGCGGCCGGAATGAACATTGGTGTGAAAGGTCAGCGGCAGGCTGAGAACATGGTTGAAATATTCAGACATCACCGCGAGGCGGCGGCGATGGGCGAGACGATCGGCGTTGAGGCCGACAAGGATGGCGCCGCCAATGGAGAAAAGCCCAAATCCCGCCCAGGCGCCAACCAGCGGCAGCAATTTGCTCCAGGTCAGGCTCTCGCCTGAGGCCTGCGTCTGGGTCATCAGATCAATGATGCGGCCAAACAGAATGGGCTCGGCGAATTGCGCGACGGCGAGCGCCAGATTAGCGGCGACGAGAACGGCGACAAGCGGTAATTGAGGACGCAGCAGGCCGAGGACGCGTGCGTAGATTTGCAGCACCGACATGGCGGACGTCCAGTCTGGCTCGTTTATTCGTCTTCGCCGAACCGATTGGCGACGAGCGCTTCAAGCGCATCAAGCGCTTCGACGGCCTGCGGCCCTTCGGCGCTGACGATGATGGTCGAGCCTTGTCCGGCGCCGAGGGTCAGAATGCCCATAATTGAGCTTCCGTCGACCGTTTCACCGTCGCGTGATACAGTGATTACGGCGTCATACTTCTCGCAGCATTGAACGAATTTAGCCGTTGCCCGGGCGTGAAGCCCCTTCTTGTTGATAATCGGCAAGTCACGCGTCTGAGGAGCATCGATCGTTGGCTGCTGTGCGTCATTCATGAATGAAATCACTTCGCGTTGAGAACTTTACTGGCGATATAAACATATTTCCGCCCGGCATCCTGGGCCTGTTGAACCGCCTGCTCCAGCGTGGCGGCGTCGCGCACAGAAGCGAGTTTGATCAGCATGGGCAGATTAATGCCTGCCAGAACCTCGACCTTGCCGCCATTCATCACGGAGATCGCCAGATTGGAGGGTGTGCCGCCGAACATGTCGGTAAGCAGAACAACGCCTTCGCCGCTATCCGCCTCGTGGATCGCTTCGATGATGTCGGCGCGTCGCCGCTCCATATCGTCTTCGGGGCCAATAGAGATGGCGATCAGTTGTTTCTGGGGCCCGACCACATGTTCGAGCGCGGCGCGAAACTCAGATGCGAGGTGGCCATGAGTCACCAGGACCATTCCGATCATGCGATCTCACCACTCATCTGGAGGCCGTGCGTCAGAGCTGTGTCGTATGAATTCATGTCGACGCCCGATCAGCAGGCTGGCGTGCATCAAACGGCTGGCGAGAACAGACGACCACGCAAAATCCGTATGTCAGAGGTTCACGACGGCCATCCGCAAAAGCCTTGTTTCTTGCGTAACCGTAGCTTCCCGTCACCTCTGATCGAGGGCTGACGGGCGCGCCATTTTGTGCGTCGCGAGCAAATTGGCAAGCGAAAAGCGCGGGCCTCCCTTAATTTTACATAAGTAATTGAATAAAAGTGATAATCGCTACTCCGGCGCGCGGGTCCCGGGCCGGGATGCACCGTCGGGGTAAAGATATGTCAAGAAGCGTCGCGCTTTGTGTCGCGAGTTCGGGCAAGCGCTCATGGGCCGCCGCATCGGGCGTCAGATCGACGATTGCGTGGATCACGCCGCCCGCTTCATAGGGCTGATGCAGAATGCCCAAGCCGCGCGCCTCGATCATGCCTGCGATTTTTGGATGGGGTCGGGCGATAAGCCGGCCGCCATTCGCTTCGAGCGACACGCGGTCGTCGCCGATCAGGCGAGCGAAATCGCCCTGCTGGCGCGCCAGAGAGAGCAGTTCGAGCGTGAGCGCGCTTTTGCCAGCGCCGGAAGGGCCGCGCAGCAGCAATCCGGTCTCGCCGACGATCAGAGCGTTGGCATGGATGAATGTGCGCGGGGGTGGCGAGGCGTTCATCGCGTCGCAGGCAGCCAGACAACAAAGCGGGCGCCGAGGGTCACGTCGCCGGGTTGCGGTTCATCCGTGCCGCGCGGGCGGGCGCGCGTACGGTTCAGGGCGCGAATGCGGCCACCGTGCGCCTCGATAATCTGGCGTGAAATGGCCAGGCCGAGACCCGAGTTCTGGCCAAAGCCCTGCTCCGGACGATCCGTGTAGAAACGCTCGAAAATACGCTCGAAGGCGTCGGCGGGGATGCCGGGGCCATCGTCGTCGATGATGATTTCATATCCGTCGATTTGCTGGCCGCCCACGCCCTTGGCGCGTTCCGGCCATAACAGAACCCGTACGCTTGATCCCTTTTGGGAAAAGGACCGCGCATTGTCGATCAGGTTGTTGAACACCTGCCCCAGTCGCGAGTCGTGTCCGTAGACGCGCCAGTTTTCATGCGGGTTATGTGGCGATGGCTTGATCGTCAGCTCGATCGTGACGTCATCGCCGCGGTCGACGCCGCGCGCAATATTCACGACAGTGCTTATCGCCGCCGAGAGATCGACATAATCCATATCCGCGCGCGCCAGTTCGGCGTCGAGCCGTGACGCGTCCGAAATGTCGCTGATCAGGCGATCCA
>JALRFG010000097.1 GCA_023253795.1 Methylocystis sp. | reverse complement strand
GTCCACATCGGGGGCGGGGGCGGGGGCGGCAGGACCGGAGCCTTGCGCGAGGGAAGGTCAGCGGCGAGCGCCGAACCCGTCAGAACCGCCAGCGAGACGGCAGAGAGAAGAATCTTTTTCATGGATGTCCATCCTTGTGTGAATAGATCTTGGCGAGACAGGGAGGCCTCACTCAAGATGGGATTTTTATGAACGATCCCCGGCAAACTTCAATTACGAAAATGGCTTCAAAATCGCTTTTACGGCGAGTGTGGCAATTTCGACACAGTCCGACCGACGCGAGTCAAGCAATTGATATTTAATAGTATAGCATCTTCCAGAAGGCATCGAGAGACGAAAAACAACTGTTTACATATGATCCCGCCCAAAGCGTTCGTCCGCATCAGAACATGCCCGGGACGCCCGAATGTCTAATCGCCACGATCTCTGGAAAATTGTGCTCGGTTCGTCCTGATGGGACGGAGGCCGCCGCTTCAGCGCGCGCGATGAGCATACCCCCCTGTGCAACATTGACTTTCTCATCCCGCAACGAATGATCGACGCCGTCTCATACACGGCGAGCCTCATGCAACTGTCCCTGACCCCTGAAAACATCCGCGATCTGATCAATCTTGCCGGCCTTGTGATCGACGTCGCCGGCGTCATGGTCATTCTGACGGGCGCGGCGGTTTCAACGCTGCTTTATCTCGCCAATGTCGTGAACGGCTCTTCCTCGCTGCTGGTCTACCGAAAAAATGTCGGCCGTTCGCTGTTGCTTGGACTGGAGTTTCTGGTCGGCGGCGATGTCATCCGGACGGTCTCTGTCGCCCATCCCGAATTGATGGACGTGATCGTCCTGGCGATGATCGTCGTTATCCGAACAGCGATGAGCTGGGCCATGGAAGTGGAGCTGGATGGCCGTTGGCCGTGGCTCGCCTGGAGCGCGACGCCGAACAGCGAAACGCCCGGCGCGCCGCCAGCCTCGTGACGCGCGCGACGCCGTGCGCATCCCCAAAGATCAGATTTCTGTTTTATTTCAGACGGCTGCAAACGGTCTTTTCGGAATAGGAGACCTGTCCGCCGCCGCCCCAGCCGCCGGAACGGATCTCCAGCTTGGCGGGCATTGTATTGTTGGTGGCGCCGTAATTTTTGATTCCGAACTCGTAGGTCGAGCCGCCAATGGACGCGGTCATCACCGGCAAGGGCGTATTTTCAAGGGCATAGGCCGTCCCTTCAATCGTGACCGTGGGCGGCTCCGGATAGGACAGGGACAGGACCATCGGCGGCTGACCTTTGAAATTACACTTGAAAGCGCCGGCGAAAGCGTTGGTGGCGGCCAGCGACAGAGCGGCGGCGATGATCAGGGCGTTGCGGTTCATAACAGAGCGGTCTCCATCCATAGGTCGGGCTTTCCGGCACATTAGCCGAAGAAGCCGGCCCGCACGATTGCAGTTTCGGACGCATTCACCCGATAGCCTAAATCCATCTGGCTGCTAAACTCATGATCGACGTCAACTGTTCTGCCGGCCGAATTTGTCAGGCCGACGGCGGCATGTTGCGAAAACGAGAAAAATTACCGGGGGTGGAACCATGGCTCTTTTTGATTCGCTGATCGATGATATCGCCAGTCGCTTTGGTCTGGGACCGACCGCCACGCCGCTGGTGCGCGAAACCCTTAAACTCATCCTCGGTTCGCCAGACGGACTGAACGGTTTCATTGGACGGCTGACCGCAGCCGGGCTTGGTTCTGTGGTCCAGTCATGGCTCGGCGCGACCGACGCCGCGCCGCTTTCCACCCAGCAGATGGAGACGGCGTTCGGCCCCTCTCTGCTGTCCGGTATCGCCGACAGGCTGAGCCTCAACAGCTCGATCGTCACCACCGCCATCGGCTATGCCCTCCCTAGGGTGATTGGTCTTTTGACCCCCGGCGGCGTTGCGCCCAGCGTCCTGCCGGCGGATGTGACGAATTTTCTGCAGAGCGGCGTCGAGGCCGCGACCGCGGCGCTAGCGCCGGCGGCGTCAACGCCTTCTGCGCCCGAAGCGCCGCGCGGCAGCGTGTTCCCGCTGATCCTTGGCGCAGCGGCGCTGATTGGCGGCGTGTCCTATTTCCTTGCGCAGGGCGAAAAACCTGCCGGCCCCGCCCCGACTGCGACGGTCGCCGAAGCGCCGGCGGCCGCCGTATCGGGGGCGACGGCGCCCGTCCAGGCCCTGCCCGCTCAGCTCAGCATCGCCGATGACGGTCGCCACATCGTCTATTCCGGCGCTGTACATGACGCCGCCGCCCGCACCACGATTATTGACGCCCTCAAGGCGGTGTTTGGCGCCAAACGCCTGCAGGGCGACATCGCCGTCGACGCCAATCGCGGGCCTGCGCCCTGGGCGGACTCTCTGCGCAAGGCGCTTGAGGGGCTGAAGGCCCTCGGGATTCGCACCGCCGGCGCCCAGTTGTTCTTTGAGGGCCCCGCGATCACCGTCGGCGGCACCAGCCCGGACGAAACCCAGACGAAGATTTCCGGCGCGCTGCGCAATGCGCTGGGCGGCGGTTTCTCGATTGGCGGCTTCGCCGACAAGATCGCCGATACGGTTTCGGGCGCCAACGCCAAGGTCGCTTTGGCGCTCGGCGCGTTGAAGTCGGACTTCAAGGCGGAAGAGCTGGTCGACCTGCTCAACAAAGCGATCATCAACTTCCACACCGCTGAATCTGCTGTGCCGAAGGATACGGAAGCGCTGCTGAAAAGCGCCGCCGAATGGATCAAGAAGCTCCCGGCCGACATCAAGCTCGAAATCTCGGGCCATACCGATAATGTCGGCGACGCGCACGCCAATCAGGCCCTGTCGCAACGCCGCGCGGATTCGATCCGGAGCTTCCTCGCCAGCGCCGGCGTCAAACGCACGGCGATACAGGCGAAGGGCTACGGCGACACGAAGCCCGTCGCCAGCAATGACACGCCGGAAGGCCGCTTCCAGAACCGGCGCATCGAATATCACGTCGTGAAATAAGCGCGCGTCCGCTCTGAATGCTCAAGCCGCCCGGCGCCTCACGCGCCGGGCGGTTTTTTTGCGCCGAGCCCCGGTCTTTTCTGACGGGATCAGTTACCAGAATATCTGGCCCTTTCCTTGCGGACGACGACAGCTTAAATCGACCCCCATGATCTGGATCGTCTTCGCCCTTATGACCGGCGCCGCTGTGATGGCTGTTCTGGCGCCGCTCGCCAGCCGGCGCGGAACCAGCGACGACAAGGTCGCCGACATCGCCTTTTTCGAAGCCCAGATCGCCGAGATCGACCGGGATCGCGCGGAAGGCCGCCTTGACGCCAGCGACGCCGAAACCGCACGCACCGAGGCGGCGCGTCGCCTGTTACGGGCTGGCGCCGCCCCGCAGGCCACGGCGACCCTGTCGCGCAAAACCCCGCTGATCGCGGCGCTCGCCGCCATTCTGTTCATCCCCGCGCTCGCCTTGTCGCTCTATTTCCGGCTCGGCGCCGCCGAATTGCCGGATATGCCGCTCGCGGCGCGTCTCGACGCTCAGCCCGAACGCACTGATCTCGCCGGCGCGGTGGCGCGGATCGAGCAGCATTTGCATGAACATCCCGACGATGGCCGTGGCTGGGAAGTCGTTGCGCCCTTTTTCCTGCGCACCGGACGCGGCGAGGACGCCATTCACGCCTATGCCGAAGCGCTCCGCCTGCTGGGCGCGACCGCCGAACGCCACGCCGCGCTCGGAGAGGCGCGGATGATCGTCGCCGACGGCAAGGTGACGCCGGCGGCGAAGCAGGATTTCGAAGCGGCGACCGCGCTCGATCCCGCCAATGTCATGGCGCGCTATTATCTCGCCATCGCGGCTGCGCAGGCGGGCCAAAAAGAAAAGGCCATCGAGCAATTCGAACGTCTAGCCGCCGACGCGCCGCCGGACGCCGCCTGGCTTGACGCCGTCAAAGCCCAGCTGGCGACCTTGCGCGGCGAGGCGGCGCCAGTCGCCACAGCGCCCGCGACGAGCAATCCGCCCGACAGCGAACAGGGCCGCGCGATTGCGGCCATGCCGGCCGGCGAGCAGCAAAAAATGATCCGCACCATGGTGGCGCGACTCGCCGACCGTCTTGCCAAAAACGGCGATGACGTCGAGGGCTGGCTGAAACTCATTCGCGCCTATAGCGTGCTCGCCGATACGGAAAAGGCGAAACAGGCGGTTGGCGACGCGCATAAGGCGCTTGCCACCAATAAGGGCGACATCGCGCGCATCGACGCGCTGGCGAAAGAACTGGGCGTCGGCGGCTAGACCGGACAGCGACAACAAAGGGAAGCAAGCGCAATGACGCGCAAGGGCAAGCGGCTGACACTGATCATTGGGGCGCTGGCGGCGCTCGGCCTCGCCGCCGGGCTCATGTTGTTCGCGCTGCGCGACAATATCGTGTTTTTCTACACGCCGTCGGAACTGACGACCAAGACCATTCCGCCCGGCGCGCGACTGCGCATCGGCGGATTGGTGAAGGAAGGCAGCGTCGTGAAGAACGGCAAGGATGTGGCTTTCGCCGTCACTGACCGCACCAAAGACCTCAATGTTTCCTACACCGGCCTGTTACCCGATCTGTTTCGCGAAGGACAAGGCGTCGTCGTCGACGGCGTTCTTAATCCGGATGGCGCTTTCCGCGCCGACAGCGTGCTCGCCAAGCATGACGAGCGCTACATGCCAAAAGACGTCGCCGATAAGCTGAAAGCGCAGGGCGTCTGGCAGGGAGAGAAGAAGTGAGCTTCATCAAGGGGCGCCGCGCATGATCGTCGAAACCGGTCATTACGCGCTGGTGCTGGCGCTGGCGCTGGCGCTCGTGCAATTCGCCATCCCCTTTGTCGGCGCGCGACTGAATGACGCCGCGCTGATGCGCGTCGCGCGGCCGGCCGCGATTGCGCAGTTTGCGTTCATCGCGCTCGCCTATGGCGCGCTCACCTATGCGCATGTCGTTTCGGATTTCTCGCTCGTCAATGTGATCGAGAACTCGCATTCGTTGAAACCCTTCATCTATAAAATCTCGGGCGTGTGGGGAAACCACGAAGGCTCGATGCTGTTGTGGGTGCTGGTGCTGTCGCTGTGCGGCGCGCTGATAGCGCTGTTTTCCGCCGCCATCCCCGACAGATTGCGCGCCGACGCGCTCGCCGTGCAGGGATTGATCGGCGCGGCTTTTCTGCTGTTCATTTTGCTGACTTCCAATCCCTTCGCGCGCGTGTCGCCGGCGCCATGGGAAGGACGCGATCTCAATCCGATCCTGCAAGATCCCGGTCTCGCGATTCATCCGCCGCTGCTTTATCTCGGCTATGTCGGCTTTTCGATTGTCTTCTCCTTCGCCGCCGCCGCATTGATCGGCGGACGCATCGACGCCGCCTGGGCGCGCGTCGTGCGGCCGTGGACGCTGTTCGCCTGGATTGCGCTGACGCTCGGCATCGCAATGGGCTCTTACTGGGCCTATTACACGCTCGGCTGGGGCGGTTTCTGGTTCTGGGACCCGGTTGAAAACGCCTCGCTGATGCCGTGGCTCGCCGGCACCGCGTTGCTGCACAGCGCCGCCGTGATGGAGAAACGCGAAGCGTTGAAGATCTGGACGATCTTTCTCTCGATCCTCGCTTTCTCGCTGTCGCTGCTCGGCACCTTCCTTGTGCGCTCCGGCGTGCTGACCTCGGTGCACGCCTTCGCCAGCGATCCGGAGCGCGGCGTTTTTATTCTCGCCATTCTCGTCTTCTTCATCGGCGGCGCACTGGCGCTCTTCGCCATTCGCGCCGGCGCCTTGCCGACCGGCGGTCTGTTTGCGCCAATCTCGCGCGAAGGCGCGCTGGTGCTGAACAATCTTTTACTGTCGGCGAGCTGCGCGACAGTGGTGATCGGCACGCTTTATCCGCTGGCGCTCGAAGCGCTGACCGGCGAAAAAATTTCGGTCGGCGCGCCCTTCTTCAACACTGTGCTGATCCCGATCGCACTGCCGCTCGCGGCGCTGATGCCGATTGGCCAAATGCTGCCTTGGAAACGCGGCGATCTTGTCGCCGCTTTGCAACGCTTGCGTATCGCCTTTGTGCTGGGCGTTTTAGCGGCGGCGGGATTCGCCGCAGCTTTTGGAACGCCCTTCCTTTCAGTCGTCACCGCCGGCATCGCGATTTATCTGATCATCGGCGGCTTCAGCGACATCGCCCAGCGCATCGCGCTGCGTACGACTTCGCTCTGGTCGCGTTTGCGCGGCGTGCCGCTCTCCGCATGGGGCACCTCGATTGCGCACGCCGGCATGGGCCTGACGCTGCTTGGTCTCGCCGCCACCGGCTGGGGCGTCGAAACCATTGTCGAGATGAAACCGCAGCAGAGTTACGACGTCGGCCCCTACCAGTTGTCGATCACCGCGATCACGCCGCGCAATGGTCCGAACTATTCGGAAATTTACGCGGAGATGGAGGTGCGCAAAAACGGCGTGACCCTCGCGCACATCGAACCCGCCAAGCGCTTTTATCAGGCGCGCAAGATGGCGCGCTCGGAAGCCGGCATCGTCACGCATGGGCTCGGACAAATCTACGCCGCCATCGGCGACTCGCATCCCGACGGCGCAATTGACGCACGGCTCTATTACAAGCCGCTGGTGACGCTGATCTGGATTGGTGCGCTGGTCATGGCTTTTGGCGGCGCCTGTTCGCTCGCCGATCGTCGCCTGCGCATCGGCGTCGCCCGCCGCACGCCCGCGACCGCTCTGCCGGAGGCCGCAGAATGAAACGCCTTCTCGCAACCGCGCTGATCTTGCTGCCGCTCGCCGCCCATGCGGTGACGCCGGGCGAGATGCTCGCCGATCCGGCGCTGGAAGCGCGCGCTCGCGTCATCACCAGCGAATTGCGCTGTCTGGTTTGCCAGAACCAGTCGATCGACGATTCCGACGCCGCGCTGGCGAAGGATTTGCGGATGCTGGTGCGCGAAAAGCTTAAAGAAGGGCTGAGCGACGCGCAGGTGCGCGATTACGTTCACGCCCGTTACGGCGATTTCGTGCTGCTGCGGCCGCCGCTGAACCCCGGCACGCTGCTGCTCTGGGCGGCGCCGGCGCTGGCGCTGCTCGCCGGCGTCTGGGCGGTGTGGTCGGCGGCGCGGCGCAACCGGCAGGCCCGGACGGTTCAGCCCCTCACCGCCGAAGAGCAGGAGCGGCTGGCGGCGCTGACCCGGCGCGCCGAATAGCCCCCTGTTCAAGCCGGCCGCGCTGCAATATAGGGGTCGGGAGCGGATCAAGAGGAAGCCATGGCCGAACATTCCACGCCCCATTTCCACAATCAGCCCGGCGTCGCCCGGATTCGCGTCGGGGCGAAAGAGTTCATGTGCATCGGCGCATTGCCGCCGTTCGATCATCCGCATGTTTACATCGACATGGGCGCCGCGAATGAAGGCGTTTGCCCCTATTGCTCGACGCTGTTCGTCTATGACGCCGCCCTGCATGGCGGCGCTGATCCGGCGGAATGCGTTTTTCATCCGGAAGCCGCCTAGACCGGGCGCAGCCTCATGA
>JALRFG010000096.1 GCA_023253795.1 Methylocystis sp. | reverse complement strand
AGAAGCCGGCGCGCTGGTCGGCAAAGGACCGATCGCCAAATTCATTCCCGCCGAGGCGCTGGCCGCCATCGCGACCAAGGCCGGCGTCAAGGCCGGCGACGCCGTGTTCTTCTCGGCGGGCGCAGAGACGCCGGCGGCGAAACTCGCCGGCGCGGCGCGCATTCGTATCGGCGCCGAGCTGGGCCTGTCGAAAACCGACGTGTTCGAATTCTGCTGGATCGTCGACTTCCCGATGTATGAGTGGAACGAGGACGACAAGAAAGTCGACTTCTCGCACAATCCATTCTCCATGCCGCAGGGCGACATGGACGCGCTGGAGAAGATGAACCCGCTCGACATTCTCGCCTATCAATATGACATCGTCTGCAATGGCGTGGAGTTGTCGTCGGGCGCGATCCGCAATCATCGCCCCGAAGTGATGAAGAAGGCGTTCGAGATCGCTGGCTATGACGAAGACGTGCTGATCGAGAAATTCGGCGGCATGTATCGCGCCTTCCAATATGGCGCGCCGCCGCATGGCGGCATTGCGCCGGGCGTCGATCGCATTGTCATGTTGCTTGCGGAAGAAGAGAACCTGCGCGAGGTGACGTTGTTCCCGATGAACCAGCGCGCCGAGGATCTGCTGATGGGCGCGCCGTCCGACGCCACCATGAAGCAATTGCGCGAGCTGCACATCCGGCTGAATCTGCCGGAAAAATCCTAAAACAGATGCGCCCTCTACACAGGATAGAGGGCGTCGACTAGATTAGCGTTTTCAGGCCTTGGTTGGTGCTCGGAGCCGATTGCAATGAAGTGGGAAGAACTCGAATCCTCGCAGAATGTCGAAGATCGCCGTGGCCAGAGCCCCAGCGCGGGCGGGCGTGGCGGCCGTGTCGGCGCGGGCGGCATCGGTCTGGGCACCATGCTCATTCTCGGCGTTGTCGGCTGGGCGCTCGGCATTAATCCGGCGGTGTTGATCGGCGGCGCTCAGATGCTCGACAGCATGCGTAGTCGCGCCCCGGCGCAGCAGGAGCAGGCGTCCAGCCAGCAGCCCAGCACGCCGCCCGTCGATCAGATGGGACAGTTCGTCTCCAAGGTGATGGGCTCGAATGAAGATGTCTGGTCGCGCATTCTGCCAGCGCAAAAGCGCATTCAGTTTCAGGCGCCCAATCTGGTTCTGTATCAGGGTCTGACCAATTCGGGTTGCGGCACGGCGCAATCGGCGATGGGGCCTTTTTACTGTCCGCTTGATCGCAAAATCTATCTCGACACGGATTTCTTCCGCGACATGCAGCGTAACTTCGGCGGCGGCGGCGACTTCGCCTACGCCTATGTGATTTCGCACGAGATGGGCCATCACATCCAGAATTTGCTTGGCATTCTGCCGAAGGTGCAGAGCGCGCAGGCGCGTGCGGGCAGCCGCGCTCAGGCCAATAATCTCTCGGTGCGTGTGGAGTTGATGGCGGATTGTCTCGCCGGCGTCTGGGCGCATCACGCCAATCAGAAGCAGCATTTCCTTGAGGAAGGCGACATCGAAAAGGCTGTCGCGTCGGCGCAGGCGATCGGCGACGACCGTTTACAAAAAGCGCAGCGCGGTTATGCGGTGCCGGACAGCTTCACCCATGGTTCTTCCGCGCAGCGCACGCAATGGCTGCTGAAAGGGCTTCAGTCGGGCGATATCGACAGCTGCTACACGTTCACGCGATAGGCGCAGCCTATTCAGCTCAGACGACGGGCGCGGGTCGCAAGATCCGCGCCTTTTAATTTTCGGGCGAGCCTGTCCATGTCGAAGGAAGAATCGATTTGCGTCAGAATGCGACGCGGCGCGATGATCCCCGCAGACTTTGACAGACGCGGCAAAAGCCTCGTCGCAAATGAGTTCGGCGCAGCCCGCAGCGTGCGCGGCGCATCACCGGCGTCATAAGCGAAAAGTTCGTCGAGTTCATCGGCGAAGCCGCGGTCCACCGCATAGCCGGCGGAGAGCAGAAGAACATGGTCGCGCCGCAGCTGCGCCAGCGCTTCGCGCAACCCCTGCGGCGCGTTGGCGGTTTCGATGAAGCCGCAGCCGGCGTCCTCCGCAATCTGGCCGAGGTTGCGGCCGGGTTCGCCGATCAGCACGGCGTCGGCGACAAGCCCCTGCACACAGGCCTCGACAAGGGATCCAAGACAGCGCGCGGTGAAATCGGCGCGCGCCGGGCCGTCAATCCTGTCGTTTGCGAGAATGATTGCGCTGATCATGCTCCAAGGACATAGCGGAAAGCGCGCCGGGACGAAATGCGGCGCCATATTTTGCCGCGTCGCGCATCGTTTTCGGGCGCCGGCCATTGCGTGACGCCGCGCCTTCGGTCACGATTGCGCCATGTCGACCGCATCCTACCCGCTTGAACTCCTGACGACGGACCAGATGGCCGAGGCGGATCGCCGGACCATCGCCGGCGGCGTGCCGGGCATGTCCTTGATGGAGAATGCGGCGGCGGCGATCGCCGGCGTCACCAGCCAGATTTTGCAGAAGACCAGCGGCCGGCGCATCCTTGTCCTGTGCGGTCCCGGCAATAATGGCGGCGATGGTTATGTCGCCGCCCGCTTGCTGCGCGGCCAGCGTTACAAGGTGCGGGTCGCATCAACGACGCCGCCAAGCGAATTGCATGGCGATGCGGCGCGCGCCGCCGCCGCCTGGCCGGGCGAGGTGGCGTCGGTCTGGGACGTCGATTTCAAAGGCGTCGATCTGGTGATCGACGCGCTGTATGGCACCGGCCTTGCGCGCGATCTCGATGCGCAAACCATCTCGCTGGTCAATCGCCTGAATGAATGGCGTCGCACCAGCAAGCAAAAGGTCGTGAGCGTCGATATTCCCAGCGGTGTTGACGGCACCACCGGCGGCGTGCGCGGCGCCGCCGTCGAGGCCGACATCACCGTGACGTTTTTTCGCGTCAAGACCGGTCATCTGCTGCTGCCCGGCCGCTTGCTGTGCGGTCGTCTGAATTGCGTTCATATCGGCATCCGCCCATCCGCGCTCGAAGGTCTTGGCGTCAATACTTTCGTCAATGAACCGGAGCTATGGCAGAGCCGCCTCACGCTTCCCGATGTCGCGGGACATAAATATTCGCGCGGTCATGCGGTGGTTGTTTCAGGCGGTCCTTCTTTCACCGGCGCCGCGCGCCTTGCCGCGAGCGCGGCGTTACGCGCCGGCGCGGGTCTTGTGACGCTGGCGACGCCGGCCGACGCGCTGGCCATCAACGCCGCTGCGCTCACCGCCGTGATGGTGCGCGTCGCCGATGGCGCCGACGGACTGGCGACGCTGCTTGAAGACCGACGCAAGAATGTCGTCGCCATTGGCCCGGGCCTTGGCGTCGGCGAAGCCAGTCGCCATCAGGTCGAAGCGGCGCTGGCTTCAGGAGGCGGGCGTCGCGCCGTTGTGCTCGACGCCGACGCCCTGACCAGTTTTGCGACGGAGCCAGAACGTTTGTGGCGAGCGATCGGCGGCGCCACCGGCGATGTCGTGATGACGCCGCACGCCGGCGAATTCGCGCGTTTGTTTCCCAATTGCGATGCGGTGATCTCCAAGCTCGACCGGGCCCGGATGGCGGCGCAAGTGAGCGGCGCCATCGTGCTGTATAAGGGCCCCGATACGGTTGTCGCCGCGCCGGACGGACGCGCCGCTATTTTGCCGACCGCGTCGCCCTGGCTCGCCACGGCGGGCTCCGGGGACGCGCTGACGGGGATTATCGCTGGATTGATGGCGCAGGAGATGGAAGGCTTTCATGCCGCCTGCTGTGCGACATGGATGCATGCGCGTGCCGCATCGCTTTTCGGGCCGGGGTTAATCGCCGACGATCTGATTGCGACATTGCCATTGGTCTGGCGGGAATTATCCGGCGTGGCGCCCGACGTCGTGCGGGATCCGGGCTAGAGACGCGCTATTGGGGCGGGGGTCGTCGTCCCTTTGTCATTGCAGGCCGCCACACGATCGGCGCGCAGGAGAATGAGCATCTGATGAAATCGCACGAACGGCTGTTGCTTGAAAACAGGGCCTGGGCGGAGGAGACCCGCCAGCGCGACCCCGGCTATTTCGAACGGCTGGCGGCGGATCAGCGGCCGAAGATTTTATGGATTGGCTGTTCTGACAGCCGCGTGCCGGCGGATATTATCGTCAACGCCGAGCCAGGTGAAATTTTCGCTCATCGCAACATCGCCAATCAGGTGGTGGCGACGGACTTCAATTGTCTCAGCGTGGTTCAATACGCCGTGCAGGTGCTCAAGGTCGAACATGTGATCGTCTGCGGGCATTATAATTGTGGTGGCGTCAAAGCCTCGCTGGATCGTCAGCGGCCGGAGCTCTCGCTGCTGAATAAATGGCTCATGCATCTCAAGGATATTTACCGGATGCATCGCGACGAAGTCGATCGGCTGGAGTCTATGACGGAACGCACCAACCGTCTGGTGGAGCTGAACGTCATCGAACAGGTGCGTCGACTTTCGCATATGTCGATCATTCAGACGGCGTGGAAGAACGAGCAAAGCCCCATGCTGCATGGCTGGGTCTATGCGCTCGACGACGGGATTTTGCAGCAATTGGTGACGCTGCCGGCTGGCAGCGACGTCGACGTAATTTATCAGGAAGCCGAAAGCGCCATATAGGCTCTGGCGTCTAGGCTGGCGTATAGCCCTCGAACACGACCTGGTCCGACCATTGACGTGCGCTTTGCGCTTGTTCTTCCGAGCGGATTGTCCATGTCGTCACCGGCAAGCGTAGACCTTCGCGCGCGAGAAACGGAATGGCGTGCGGCAAATCGGCGACATTCCATGAAATAAAATCCGGTCGTGTTTGCGGATAATGCAGAAAATGCGTCATTTCCTGACGCTGCTCCGAAGAAAGCTGCGGCCAGTCGCGCGCCGTGTAATTGGCTTCGCCGACAATGCCGAGCGGGATATGGGCGACGCCCATTTGCGCGGCATGGAGGCGCAAGTGGGCGATCAGCGCTGGATCGAAGCTTTCGAGACAGACGGCGCCACGATAGGCGCGCAATGCGTCAGCTACGGCGGACAGCAGGCGCAGATCGCCATCGAAAGTGCTTTTGAGTTCGATGACCAGCGGCGTCTTTCCTGCAATTGCAGCCAGAAAATCAGGTAGTGACGGAATGGTTTCGGTCGTATGTCGCAGGGACTGACATTGAAGAGCGGATAACGTCCAGTCGCGCACCTCTCCGCTTGCCTGTGTGAGCCGCTCCAAATCGTCATCGTGAAAGACGATCGCGGCGCCATCTTTTGTCAGTTGAACGTCGCATTCGATCGCGAAGCCGGTGTCGATCGCGGCGCGCGCCGCGCCAAGAGTATTTTCGATCACGCCGGCCGCAGTATTATGCCATCCGCGATGGGCGATCGGACGTGAGAGTAAAGCGCTGAGATGATCCGTGTTCACGGCAGAATTTCGAATATTCCCTCGACCTCGACCGCCGCATCAAGCGGCAATTGAGCGACGCCGACCGCAAAGCGCGCATGTTTGCCATTGTCGCCGAGGACGGCGGCGAAGAGATCGGAAGCGCCGTTCACGACTTGCGGCACATTGGCGAAATCGGGCGTCGAATTGACATAGCCGCCGATGCGCACGGCGCGGAGTTTCGCCAGATCGCCAATCGCCGCCTGCGCTTGCGCCAGCACATTTAGCGCCGCCTGACGCGCGGCCGCCTGTCCGGCGTCAAGCGACACCGCCGCGCCAAGCTTGCCCTTATGGGCCGGATCAACGCCATTCGATCCGACCGGCAATTGCCCGGAGACGAACAGTAGATCGCCCGTCCGCACATAGGGGACATAATTAGCCACGGGCGCTGCGGCGGCTGGCAGGGAGAGGCCAAGCGCGGCCAGTCTTTCGCCAGGCGTCTTGAGAGAAGAAACGGTCATGCGCTCTCCATGTCGATAAAATATTTGCGTCGATCTCATGTCGAGCTTACTTTTCGAATGAATTTTGTGCAATGGCTTCAGCCGTTTGGCGCTGCGCCTTGCCGGCAAGGAGAATTCAATGATCATTGTGTCGCGCGCCGTTCTCATCACATGCGCGGCGCTGTCGTTTGTGCATTCGGCGCATGCAGAAGTCGCTCTGGCCGCGCATCGCGCCGTTTATGATCTGAGTCTCCTCAAAAGCAGTGGCGCGAAAGCGCCGATACATGCTCATGGCCGGATTGTCCTTGAATTTTCCGGCTCGACCTGTGAGGGCTATGTTCAGAATTTCCGTCAGATAACAGATATGCAGCCGCCTGAGGGCGCCAGTAAATTATCCGACATGACCGCTGCGACTTTTGAATCCGGGGACGGCGAGAGTTTTCGCTTCAAGACCCAAACGCGCATTGAGCATGCGATTATCGAAAATGTCGATGGGCGCGCCCGAAAACAAAATGGCGGCGTTGAGGTTTCTGTCGAGAAGCCAAAGAAGGCCGCCGTGAATATTGCGACGCCGACGTTTTTTCCGACCGAACATCTCCGCCGAATTTTGTCGGCGGCGCAAGCTGGCGATAAATTTCTCGAGGCGCGCGTCTTTGACGGAAGCGGCGAGGGCGACAAGGCGTTTGACACCTTGACCGTGATCGGGGCGCCGCTGACGACGACGGCGCCAGAGAAAGCGGCCCGGGAGCCGGGGGTGAGCGGGTTGAGGCGCTGGCCGGTGTCGGTGTCCTATTTTGAAGCCGGCAAGCGCGATGGCCAGCCCGTTTATGTTCTGTCTTTCGACTTATATGAGAATGGCGTGTCGCGAGCGCTGCGTCTGGATTATGGCGATTTTGTCCTTGGTGGAGAGTTGGCGGCGTTGAGTTTTCTGAAGGTTTCGCCGTGTGATCATCCCGGCAAGCCGTAAAACGCCGCCCTCTTCGTTAATGTTTCCGAGAAGACCAGACCTTGCAGGGTAAGCTCCGCGCAAGAATCATACGCCTATCGTTCTTTTTTGTTACATCGTGTGCGTGGCGCCGGGTCGATGACAACAATCTCCAGCTATCTTTCGGTCTCGACCAATATTGATAAATGGCGCGCGATCGCCGCGAAAAAGCCGGATGTTCAGTTAGAAACCAATTATTATAAAACCCATATTTCCAAAATTATGTCTGTTGACGCCTTCCTCAAAGATCGCCGCCTGTTAAATTATGCCCTGCACGCCTTTGGGCTGGGCGACAAGATGCAGGCCATCGGCATGATGCGACGCGTGCTTGAACAGGGCGTCGACAAGCCAAATGCGCTGGCGCGTACGCTCAATGATCGCCGAATTCTGGAATTCGCCAAGGCTTTCGATTTTATCGGCAAGGGCGCCGCATCGCTCGGGACGGCGGAGAGCATTAGTAATGTTGTCGGTCGCTATGTTGACGACGCGATGCGATCTTCTCAGGGACAACAGAATGCAGGCGTCGAGCTTGCCTTGTATTTCCGTGAGAACGCGCCCAGGCTGACCAGCTGTTACGGACTCCTCGCCGATAAAAAACTAGGGGCTGGCCTAGATAAGGTCACATAATTTCGAGTTTAGCCCACGCGAGAAGCGTTTTATAGAGCTGCGCCGTCG
>JALRFG010000095.1 GCA_023253795.1 Methylocystis sp. | reverse complement strand
TCTCGCCATGGGCGATCAGCAGCTTCTCGGTCTCAAAAATCTCCCGATCGAGATCGACCCCCGGCCGCAACAGGTAATTGCTGCGATCCGCCAACCCGATGACATAAGGGTGCGAATAGGAGTGGTTGGCCCAGGTCACGGCGACGGCGCCGCTCCGGCTCTTTTCCTGAAGCCAGGCGAAATCGGCCGAATGATGCGCCAGCCATGACCCGGAGATCGCCAGAGTCACCGGCGCGCCCGGGGCATGACGCGCGATTTCCTCGATGAAGGACCGATCCAGCGGCTTGGCGGTGGGGCAGAGATCGCCGGTGACATAGACGCCGCCCGCCGTCCCGTGGATCAGCCCGGCGTTGACCAGCGCCGGCGGACGGGTGGCTTCCGGAGCCGCGTCCAGCGTTCGGATCAGGCGCGTGGCTGCCTGCGCAGCGTCTGTCGTCTCGGCGCAGGAGAGGCAGCTGGCGCGCTCCAGCCGGGTTTCGAGGCTTTGCGGATCGACCGTGAGCAGCAGCTCATCGCCATCGACGCTTATGCGGCGGGTCGCCAATCGGGCGTCCGCCTCCGCCGTGCAGGCCAGAAACACCGGCGCGTAATCCTGAATGCGCTCGACAGCCCCATCGATCGACAGGCGCACCGGCGCGCAGGACTCCCCCGCCATTGCCGGCGCGGCAAGGCTCGCGCAAAATGCCCACAGGAAGACCCACCGTTTCATGCGCGCGCTTATGAGCAAAAACCCGCCAAAAGAAAAGCCGAAGCTGGAGGTCGCCGCCAGCGAGTCCGCCGAGATCGCCACGCGCCTTGGGGCCGAGATCGCGGCGCAATTCGGCCCGCGCGATGAGACGCCCTTCTCGATCCTCGCGCATAGCGCCGAGGATGCGCTCCTTGGCGGCGTGAACGGCGTCATTCACTGGCGCTGGCTTTATATTCGTCACCTCTGGGTGGCGGAAACGGCGCGCGGCGACGGCCTCGGCCGACAATTGATCATGGCGGCGGAAGCGCAAGCCCGCGCACGCGACTGCATCGGCGTCTATATCGACACATTCGATCCACGCATCGCCGCCTATTACGAAGGCGTCGGCTTTTCGCGCATCGGAGAAATCGCCGACTTCCCGCCGGGCGGTCAACGCATCTATCTGAGCAAGCGACTGACATGACGGCGCCCTTCGCTGCAACGACCATGACCGCGATGGCGCTCTATGCGCCACATGCGCCGCTCGTGATGGAGACGCGCCCCCTGCCCGCGCCCGGCCCCGGCGAAATACGCCTGAAGGTCGAGGCCTGCGGCGTTTGCCGCACGGATCTGCATGTCGTCGACGGCGAATTGACCAAACCAAAACGTCCGATTGTGCCGGGACATGAAATCGTCGGGCGCGTCGATGCGTTGGGCGCCGGCGTCACAGCTTTGCGGCTCGGCGAACGCGTCGGCGTTCCTTGGCTTGGCCACACCTGCGGGCATTGCTCCTATTGCGCCAGCGCGCGCGAAAATCTCTGCGATGACCCGCTCTTTACCGGCTACACGCGCGACGGCGGCTATGCGACGCACGCCATCGCCGACGCGGCCTATTGTTTTCCGCTAGCCGAAACGACAGATGCGGCGCTGCTTGCGCCGCTGCTATGCGCCGGATTGATCGGCTGGCGCACATTGAAACTGGCGGGCCCTGCGCAAAACATCGGCATCTATGGCTTTGGCGCCGCCGCCCACATCATCGCGCAGGTCGCCATTCTTCAGGGAAAACGCGTCCATGCTTTTGTGCTACCAGGCGATCAGGCGGCAATCGATTTTGCGCGCGGGCTCGGCGTCGCCACGGCTCAGGATTCCGATGCGCCCGCGCCGGAACAACTGGACGCCGCACTGATCTTCGCGCCCGTTGGCGCGCTAGTGCCGCACGCGCTGGCGGCGGTGAAAAAAGGCGGCGCCGTCGTCTGCGGCGGCATCCACATGAGCGACATTCCCGCCTTCCCCTATGCGCTACTCTGGGAAGAACGACGCCTGCTTTCGGTGGCCAATCTTACCCGCGAGGATGCGCGGGAGTTTCTGGCGCTGGCCCCGACGCTGCCACTGAAAATGCACGCTACATCCTATCCGCTGGCGCAGGCGAACGAAGCGCTCGCCGATCTGCGCGCCGGCCGCGTGCAGGGCGCAGCGGTGCTGATCCCCTGACCCATTTTCAGATCAGTCAACTTCAGCCATAAGCGCGGACACATCCCGCGTCGCATCAAGACGACGCCAGTCGATGACGCCTGTCTGTTTCGCCATCTGGCGCGACAAAACATCCCGCGTCGCGTCTGAAACATCGTCGATGCGCCGATCAACGCGCGCGGCGCGTCGATCAAAATCAGCGTCCAGCCACAGCCCCTGAAAGGGCGCATCAAGCTGCCGTGCGCAGGCTTCAATCGCCGCGCGATCCTCCGGCCGATCAAATACGGCGTCGGCGATCACCGGCCAGCCTAGCGCCAGCGTCTTTCGCACGACATCAAACAATCGCTGATAAACCTTTTCGGACACGTCGCTGGCATAGGCGCTCTCCGGCAGGCGCGCTGTTGGCGAAACATTGAACATCTGCTTGCGGATGCGATCGCTATTGAGGATCCGTGCGCCGGGCGTCACGCCAAGACGCGGCGCCAGCGCAACCGCAGCGCTCGATTTGCCCGAGCCGCTGAATCCGCCAATCGCAATCAGGCGCACCCGCGGCGGTGCCAAAAGCGTCTGCGCCAGCGTCAGATAGCCCTGCGCGATATCGCGATGTCCCTGCGACGCCTCGACATGGGCGCGGATTGTTGCGCGGAAGGATTGAAAGAACGGCAACAAGGGAAGGCCATCGTTTTCATCTCGGACATCCAGATAACGATTGAAGGTAATATTAGCGAGACCATGCGCGTTGGCTCGCCAGAGATCCATTAACAAAAAAGCCAGATCATAGAGGACATCGATGGTGGCGATGTCGTCGGAAAATTCGAGACAATCGAATGGCGTCGACGCGCCTTCATATAGGCAGATATTGCGCAGCGTCAGATCGCCATGACACAGCCGAACGGCGCCGGCGCGACGGCGCGTCTCGATGAGATCGGTATTTGTCGCCAGCGCGCCAGATAATTTCTCCGCCAGCGCATCAACCTCGGCCATTGGCGCAAGGCCGGTTTGGCGCAAAGCTTCAATTGCATGATCCAGACTTTCGCCCAGCGTTCGGGCGCCGCCGCGCACAAAATCCGGCGACGCAGCATCATGAAACTGTGCAATGCGACGCGCCAGACCTTCGATCATCTCTCGGGTGAGGCGCCCCTCGCGCGCCATTCGATCAAAAAGCAGATCGCCAGCGAAACGTCGCATCATGACAACGGAATCGACAAGCGCTCCGGCGCCATCGAAGGCGAGACGCCCATCACTTTCGCGGGTCAGCCGATGCGCGCCAAGATAGAGCTCCGGCGCATAAAGACGATTGAGCCTGATTTCACGCGCGCACATCTCATAACGCAGATCGGGCGTCGAGAAGTTGAGATAGGGAAAATGTACTGGACGCTTGATTTTATAGGCGCGCGCGCCGCCAAGCACGACAATCGAAATATGCGTCGTGACGACTTGGCAAGGACCGCCATCCTGCGCGATCAGAAAATCGACAATCTCCTGCTGCGCGCCAAAATCGCTCATGTTTCGCCGTTTTCTTCTTCGCGGGCGACAAAAGCGGTTTTAACAAGATGTGCAAGACATGCGTAGGCGACGATAAAACCGCCAATCACCGGCCAGTAGGAGGTCGGCAAGGGCGTAAAGCCCAGCAGTGACGCCAGCGGCGAATACGGCAAGGCGGCGCCAATTGCGCAGACGATCAAGGTCATCGCCATCAGCGCGCCGCTCGCCCGACTCTGGAAAAACGGAATGCGATTGGTGCGGATAATGTGAATGATCATGGTCTGGGTCAGTAGCGACTCGACAAACCAGCCCGTCTGAAACAGCGCCGGCTTGTCCCAGGCGTCATAAACGCCAAGCATCAGAATAAAGGTCGCGTAATCGAACACCGAACTGACTGGGCCCACAAACAGCATGAATTTAGCGATGCCGCCAATATCCCATTTGCGCGGCCGCGCCAGCATTTCAGGATCGACATTATCCGTCGGTATTGCGGTTTGTGAAAAATCATACAGCAGGCTGTTGGCCAGAATCTGAATCGGCGTCATCGGCAGAAACGGCAGCAAAATGCTGGCGCCCAACACGCTGAACATATTGCCGAAGTTCGAGCTCGCGCCCATCCGGACATATTTCAGAATATTGGCAAAGACTTTTCGCCCCTCGATCACGCCGTCATTGAGAACGGCGAGGCTTTTCTCCAGCAGGATCAGATCGGCGGATTCACGCGCAATATCCACCGCGCCATCGACGGAGATGCCGACATCCGCCGCCTTTAACGCCGGCGCATCATTGACGCCATCGCCCAGATAACCAACGACATGGCCGCGCGCGCGCAACGCCGCAACCACACGCGCTTTCTGCGCCGGCGTGAGCTTGGCGAAAACCGTCACCGCCCCGGCAAAATCGGCAAGTTCGTCGTCATCGAGCTGATCAATGTCGGCCCCAAGCAAAACTTCGTCGACGGCAAGGCCGACATCACGACATATCTTACGGGTGATGATCTCATTATCGCCGGTCAGGATTTTCACGCTCACGCCGCCGGCGGCAAGATCGGAGAGCGCGCGGGCGGCGCTGTCCTTCGGCGGATCGAGAAAGGCGATGTAGCCAAGCAGCGTCAGATCACGCTCGTCTGCGGCCGAAAAGACCTGCTGATCCGCGGGCGCCTCGCGATACGCGACAGCGATGACACGGAAGCCGTCGGCGTTCAGCGCCTCCGTCTCGCGCATCGCCGTCTCAAAATGCGCCGGATCGAGCAGGCCCTGCGCATCAACCGCCTCATAGCGCGTCGACGCCGCGAACATCTCCTCCACAGCGCCCTTGCAGATCAGAAAACGTCGACCATCGTCACGCTCCACGACGACAGAAAGACGGCGACGCTCAAAATCGAAGGGAATTTCATCGATCTTGCGAAAACTGTGCTGCGGTCGCAGACGCTCCTCGATCTCGGCATGTTCGAGCACGGCGATATCGAGCAGATTGCGCAGGCCGGACTGGAAATGGCTGTTGAGATAGGCGAACTCCAGAACCGGCGTCGAATTATTCCCGAAAATATCGAGATGCCGTTTCAGAATAATGTGATCCTGAGTCAGCGTACCGGTTTTGTCCGTGCACAGGACATCCATCGCGCCGAAATTCTGAATGGCGGCGAGACGCTTAACAATGACTTTCTCGCGCGAGATGGCCAGCGCGCCCTTCGCCAGATTGACCGTTACGATCATCGGCAACATTTCCGGCGTCAACCCGACCGCAACCGAAATGGCGAACAGCAGCGCCGTGTACCAGTCGCCTTTCAGATAGCCGTTAATCAGAAACACCGCTGGCGCCATCACCAGCATGAAACGGATCATCAGCACGCTAAATTTTTTGATGCTCTCATCAAAGGCTGTCTCTTCGTCACGCTCAGCCAGCTGTCTTGCGATGGCGCCGAAAAAGGTTTGGCCGCCCGTCAGCACCACAACCGCCCAGGCGTAGCCGCTCACCACATTGGCGCCCATAAAAGCGAGATTGGAGACCGCCAGCGGCTCTGTCGGCGCATCCAAAGCATGGGCGAATTTTTCAACCGGCAGGGATTCGCCTGTCAGCGTCGATTCATTGACGAAAAGATCCTTCGCCTCGATCAGCCGCACATCGGCGGGGATCATGTCGCCGGCGGAAAGACGAATAATGTCGCCGGGGACAAGCTCCTCAATGCCGGTCTCGACAAAGCCGTCATCGACTTCACCCGCTTCCGGTCGGCGCACGCTGGCGTGAATGCGCACCATGGCGCGCAACTTCTCGGCCGCTGCATGCGAGCGATGTTCCTGCACAAAGGCGAGCAACACGCTGAGCAGCACAATCGTCGTGATCACGCCCGCCGCGCGCTGATCGCCCAGCATGAAGGACAAGGCGGAGAGCCCGAGCAGCAGACCATTCAGCGGCGTCAGCAGATGTCGCGCAAATTCACGCAAGGCGCCGCCGCGCGCATCTCGCGCCAGCCGGTTGGGGCCGTATATTTTACGACGCTGAGCCGCCTGCGCGCGGGTCAAACCCGCGGCGGAAGCGTCCAGATCGCGCAGCAGTTCCGCCGGCTCGCGCTGTGCGGCGGCGAGAAGCCAGTCGCGCACGGCTGCGTCTTGCGCAGCGTCTTCAGAAATTTTCGCATAGGTCGCGTCGACCGTCATGGCGACATGCTTCCAGCAGCCCAGCAGGGGCTTCGACTTTTCGCAGAAAAGCGCTGTCGCCGCCAGCCGGACGGCGGCGACATATGCGCGCGTGACAAAAGTCGCGCGCGATTACTCCATGCCCAAAGCGGAGAGGTAGAGATCGAGAATCTCTTCTTCCTCCTGCCGCTTGTTCTTGTCCTGTTTACGCAACGAAACGATCTTGCGCATGATTTTCGGATCGAAGCCGGTGGCCTTCGCCTCCCCGTAGACATCCTTGATATCGTCGGAAATAGCGCGTTTTTCCTCTTCAAGCTTTTCAATCCGCTCGATAAAAGCGGTCAGATGGCCGCCATCCACGGCGTTACTGTTCATGCACAAAGCCCCTTGTGTGGGAGAGGTCGGCGCCGGACGCAGGCGGCGCTTCTGCGTGGGGCTTTGCGGCATGGGCGCGGCCGCCGTCAAGGCTGGAATGGCGGTAATCCCCGCTATCCATCGACACCCCTCGCCGGATATGCGACTTGAAAGCCCCATGCCGGGCACCGACATCTAAAAGATACGTCCGACGGAGAGACGGGAATGACCGGAAGCGACTTCAATACCCCGCAAACCCGCAACGCCGCGCCCCTGATCGCGGCGGCGGCGCTGGAGGGCGTGCGCATGCGACGGGTCGCAGCCGTCGGCCTCGATCTTTTGCTGGTGTCGCTGATGTCGGCAGCGATTTTCATTGGCCTGTTCGTGCTCAGTTTCGGCATGTCGGCGATCTTGCTGCCGCCCCTGCTGCCGCTCGTCGCCTTTTTCTACAACGGCCTCACGGTCTCCGGGCCGCGCATGGCGACGCCCGGCATGGCCTTCATGGATCTTGAAATGCGCACCATGGCGGGCGGGCCGGTCGAGTTTCTGCAAGCCGCCGTTCACGCCGTGCTGTTTTACGTCAGCTGGCTGTTTCCGCCGATCCTGTTTGTGTCGCTTTTCAACAATGACAAGCGCTGCCTGCATGATATGCTCGCAGATGTCATTGTGTTGCGGCGGGCGGCCTGAGCGCAGCCCTTACGTTCTGTCGGGGTCAAATCCAGCGTGACCAAAGAACCAAGAGGCGCGCCGCAATTTTATCTGACCTCGCCGTCACCCTGCCCCTATTTGCCGGGCCGGCTGGAACGCAAGGTGTTCACCCATCTGATCGGACTTCGCGCTCCCGCGCTAAATGACGCGCTGACGCTCTCGGGATTCCGCCGGTCACAGACCATCGCCTACCGGCCCGCCTGCGAAGATTGCCA
>JALRFG010000094.1 GCA_023253795.1 Methylocystis sp. | reverse complement strand
CCGGCGCCGGCTTCCGCTTCGGCGCGCATTTCAAGATCGAGCATCTCTTCTTTCTCGCCGCGAAACAGTGCGAGAATGCGATGCGACGGCAATTTCGAAATTGGTTGCGTGAAGTCGAAATAATCCGAATATTTGGCGCCGGCGGTTTCTTTGCCGGCGCGCGGACGCGATATCATTGCGCATTGCGTCCAGTAAACCTCGCGCAGGCCGCCAATCAGATCGGCGTCTTCGGCGAAGCGTTCGACGAGAATGGCGCGCGCGCCTTCCAGCGCCGCTTCGACGGTTGCGACATTCTTGTCCGCATCCACAAAGCTTTCCGCCTGCGTCTTTGGGTCTTTGTCTGGCGCCGTCAGCAATGCGTCGGCGAGCGGCGCAAGGCCGGCTTCAATGGCGATTTGCGCTTTGGTGCGGCGTTTGGGTTTGTAGGGGAGATAAATATCTTCGAGCCGCGCCTTGTTGTCGGCTTCCAGAATGACGCGCTTCAAGGCGTCGTCGAGTTTGCCTTGCGAGTCGATCGATTCAAGGATCGCCTTGCGTCGCTCCTCCAGCTCACGCAGATAACGCAGCCGCTCCTCCAGCTTGCGCAATTGTATGTCGTCGAGCTGGCCTGTCGCCTCTTTGCGATAGCGGGCGATGAAGGGAACGGTGGAGCCTTCATCCAGCAAACCGACGGCGGCCTCGATTTGCCACGGCTTGGCTGAAAGTTCGCTGCTCAGCCGCTCGACAATGGACGCCATCGTTCTTCCTCGATTCGTTTTCAGGAGAGCGCGGCTTGTACCCAGACCCCTTCGGCGAAGTCAAAATGGTTGAGCCGACGATTAACCATAAAACGATTCTTTTCCACCACACATTATCGAACGGCGCGGGGACGATTTGTGTTGAAGCGTGGCGATTGCTCAAGGATACGCGCAGTTTAGCGCCGCTTGACAGCAAGATTGAAACGAGTCCGCCCGCTTTGTGCGTACGAAAGACATGGATGATCCGCGTCTCTCAATCTGTGGCGGCAAAATACGCATGACGCCCTATATGCTGTGCGAACAGAGCGTGATTCCGCAGGAGTCAGCGATTCGGCCGCGTTTCGTTCGCCGGCTGTTCGAAAGATGAAGGCGCGGCTTTGCTAAAGTTCCATTATGATACATTTGCAGTGGCGGCATTGCGCGTCGCCGCCTGACGCGCCGGAGCGGGACAACGATCAAACTCTCGGAAAAATCCAAACCCTCGGAAAAATCGATGAGGCTGCGGCTGCCGGGGGGTCGTGCGGATGTCCGGTCTTCGGGCGTCACGGCGGTGCTCGGCCCGACGAACACCGGCAAGACGCATCACGCCATCGAACGGATGCTGTCTTTTCCCAGCGGACTGATTGGCTTGCCGCTGCGCTTGCTGGCGCGCGAGGTTTATACCCGCGTCGTTGAAAAAGTCGGCGCCGCCAATGTCGCGCTGATCACCGGCGAAGAAAAAATCAAACCGCGCGCGCCGGCTTATTGGATCTCTACCGTCGAAGCGATGCCGCGCGATGTGACGGTGGATTTTCTCGCCATTGATGAAATTCAGCTCGCCGCTGATCTCGATCGCGGCCATATTTTCACCGATCGTTTGCTGCGCTGGCGCGGGCGTCAGGAGACGCTGCTGATCGGCGCCGGCACAATGGCGCCGCTGATCGGCGAATTATTTCCCGGCGCGCCGCTGTTCAGCCGCCCGCGTTTGTCAAAACTCTCCTTCGCGGGCGATAAAAAAATTTCGCGGCTGCCGCCGCGCACGGCGATCGTCGCTTTCTCGGCGGAGGAAGTTTACGCCATCGCCGAATGGATCAAACGTCAGCGCGGCGGCGCGGCGGTGGTCATGGGCGCGCTCAGCCCGCGCACCCGCAACGCCCAGGTCGAATTATTTCAGTCGGGCGACGTCGATTATGTCGTCGCCACTGACGCCATCGGCATGGGGCTCAATCTTGATGTCGATTACGTCGCCTTCGCGTCGGATCGGAAATTCGACGGCTGGCGCTATCGTCGTCTGACCCCGGCGGAGTTTGGCCAGATCGCCGGCCGCGCCGGCCGGCATATGAGCGACGGGCTGTTTGGCGCGACTGGCCGCTGTCCGCCTTTCGACGAGGATCTGATCGAGCAGCTGGAGGATCATCGCTTTGATCCGGTCACGCTGCTGCAATGGCGTAACCCCGATCTCGATTTTTCTTCGATCGAGGCTTTGCTGGCCTCGCTCGACAAGGCGCCCGATCATCCCCGCTTCACACGGGCCCCGGTCGCCGTCGACCAGATCACGCTGGAGGCGGCGAGCCGGGACGCCGACGCGCAGCGCAACGCCAAATCTCCCGCCGATGTCGCGCGGCTCTGGGACGCCTGCCAAATCCCTGATTATCGAAAGACTTCGCCGGCGGCGCACACCGAGCTGGCGCTGTCGATTTTTGGTTTTATCGCCCGCAAGGGTAAAATCCCCGGCGACTGGATGGCGCGCCAGATTGCGGACGTCGACCGCGTCGACGGCGACATCGATACGCTGTCCAATCGTCTGGCGCAGGTGCGCACCTGGAGCTTTATCTCCAACCGTTCCGGCTGGCTTGATGACGCGGAGCATTGGCAGAGCGTCGCGCGTCGGGTAGAGGACAGCCTTTCCGACGCGCTGCACGAACGGTTGACCCAGCGTTTCGTCGATCGCCGCACCAGCGTGCTGATGCGCCGCCTGAGAGAGAATGCGATGCTAGAAGCCGAAATCAACGCCGCCGGGGACGTTCTCGTCGAGGGCCAGCATGTCGGAAGCCTCCAGGGTTTTCGCTTCACGCCCGATCCCGGCGCGGCCGGAGAGGCGGCGAAAGCGCTCAATGCGGCGGCGCTCAAGGCTTTGGCCAGCGAATATGAAGCGCGCGCGACGCGCGTCTTCGACGCTGTCGACGACGCCTTCGCCCTCGCCAATGACGGCACGATCCGCTGGCTCGGCGAGCCGGTCGCGAAAATCGCCGCCGGGGCTGGCGTTCTCACGCCAACCACGCGCATCCTCGCCGATGAGCAATTGTCGGGCGCGGCGCTCGACAAGGTCAAGCAGCGAGTCGATCTCTGGCTGGGCCAGCATGTCGACAAGTTGCTCGGCCCGCTGCAGCAGCTCGAAAAGGGCGAGGGGCTGGAAGGGGTGACGCGTGGCGTCGCCTTCCAGATCGCCGAGGATCTGGGTGTGCTCGATCGTGCCCGCGTCGCCAAGGAAGTCAAAGGCTTCTCGCAGGAAGATCGCGGCGCGCTGCGCAAGCTCGGCGTGCGTTTTGGCGCCTATCACATCTATCTGCCGGTGCTGCTGAAGCCGGCCCCGCGCGCGCTCGCCGCGCTGCTCTGGGCCTTGCACCATGGCGGCCTCGATACGGTGAAGGGTCTGGAGGAAGTGCCGCATCTCGCCGCTTCCGGCCGCACGTCCTTCGCCGCCGATCCAACGATCCATCGGGGATTTTACCGCGCCGCCGGCTTCCGGGTTTGCGGCGACCGGGTGGTGCGCGTCGATATTCTTGAGCGTCTGGCCGATCTGATCCGGCCGGCCATCGCCTACCGGCCCGGCGTCACCGCCGGGGAAGCGCCGGCCGGCGCGGCGGATGGCGAAGGCTTTGTGGTGACGGTGGCGATGACCTCGCTCACCGGCTGTTCTGGCGAGGCCTTTTCCTCCATCCTGAAATCGCTCGGTTATGCGTCGACCCAGCGTCCGGGCCCGGCGATCACGGTTGCGCTCCTGCCGGCGGCGGCGACCGAGCCGCTCACGCCCACACCGGCGGAAACCTCCGAAACGGCCAGCGCCGCTGAACCCGTCGAGACCCCGCCGACCGTCGACGCGCCGGCAGAGGCCGCGCCCGTGGAGACGACCGCCGAAGCCGAAGCCGGCGAAGAAGCCGCTGTTGCGCTGATCGAAATCTGGGCGCAGCAGCCGCGCCACGCCCAAACCGGTCCGCGTCGCGCCCCGCCGCGTGGCGAGCGCACCGAGGGCGGCGAGCAGCGTCCGCCGCGCCGCGAGCATCGGCCCCGTTCCGCAGCGGGCGAGGCCGGCGGCGAGGGCCGCGCCGCCCGCTTCGACAAATTCCGCACGCCGGGCAAGCCGCCGCGCGACGATCGCCGCGGTCCGCGGCCTTCTGCGGGCTTCGCCGCCCCCGAGCGCCGCGAGCGCCAGCCGGACCCGGATTCGCCCTTCGCCAAACTCGCTGCGCTTAAGGCGGAGATGGAAAAGAAGGGCAAAAGCTGAGCCTGAGAAGGGCGCGGCCCGATCCGGCGCGACGGATTTCCCGATCGCGTCGCGGCCATGTTATTTTGAGCCAGCGACTCATCGCGTGGTGACGCGATTTTGACGGTCTTGGCGGCGCTGACGCCGCGAGAGGAATCGAATGCGTAAAATTCAGCCTGTGATCATGTGTGGCGGTTCGGGAACGCGGGTGTGGCCCGAATCTCGCGAGACCCTGCCCAAGCAGTTCATCCCGCTGGTCGGCGAACGTTCGACGTTCCAGACGACGATGCAGATGCTGGCCGATCCGGCTTTCGAGACGCCGATCATCATCTCCAACAAGGATTATCGTTTCCTGCTCGCCGATCAGTTGCGCGAGATTGGCGCCGAGGCGGAGATCGTTTTGGAGCCGACCCGACGCGATAGCGGTCCGGCCGTCGCCGTCGCAGCCGGTCTGGCCGCGCGCCGCGCGCCGGATACGGTGGTGGTGGTGCTCGCCGCCGATCATGTCGTGCGCGACCGTCCGGGGCTGGTGCAACTCTGTAAGAAGGCGGGCGACGCGGCGGCGGAAGGCTATATCGTCACGCTCGGCATCAAGCCCGACAATCCGGCGACCGGTTATGGCTATCTGCGTCCCGGCGCGCCGATTGCGGCGGGCTCGGAAGTTTTGAAGCTTGAAGCCTTCGTCGAGAAGCCGGATCGCGAGACCGCGCAGAAATACATCGACGCCGGCTATTACTGGAACAGCGGCAATTTCATTTTCCGCGCCGACGTCATGCAAAGCGAGATTGCGCAATTCGAGCCGGCGATGGCGGAAGCCGCCGAAGCGGCGATTGAAGGCGCGCAAAAGGATCTCGGCTTTCTGGTGCTCGACGGCGAGGCGTTTGAACGTGCGCCGAAAAAATCCATCGACTATGCGGTGATGGAGAAGACCGACAAGGCGGCGCTGATCCCGGCCGATATTGGCTGGTCGGACGTCGGCACCTGGCGCGCGGTCTGGGAGCTTTCCGAGCGCGATGAAGCCGGCAATTCGGTGCGCGGCAACGCCGTGGTGATGGACGCGCATAACGTCCATGTCCGCTCCGAGGAAATTCTGACGACGGTGGTTGGCGTCGACGACGTGATCGTCGTGACGACGCAGGACGCGGTTCTGGTGCTGAGCCATGAGCATGGCGATCAGGTCAAACAGCTTGTCGATCAGCTCAAGACCGAGAACCGTCGCGAGGCCGGCGAGCACAAGCGCATTTTCCGGCCGTGGGGCTATTATCAGTCGATCGATGGCGGTCAGCGCTATCAGGTGAAGCGCATTGTGGTGAAGCCGGGCGAACGGCTGTCGCTGCAAAAGCATTTCCACCGCGCCGAACACTGGATTGTGGTGCGCGGCACCGCCGAGGTTGGTCGTGATGAGGAGATCCATCTCGTCCACGAGAATGAGTCGATCTATTTGCCGATCGGCTGCAAGCATCGCCTCACCAATCCCGGCAAGATCGATCTGGAGTTGATCGAGGTGCAGACCGGCTCCTATCTCGGCGAGGACGACATCGTCCGCTTCCAGGACGTTTATAACCGCGGATGAGCGGCGAACCTGTCCTTGTGAAAATCTGCGGTCTGTCGACGCCGCATACGCTTGACGCGACTATCGCCGCCGGCGCCGATCTCGCCGGTTTCGTGTTTTTCGCCAAAAGCCCGCGCCATATCGATCTCGATACGGCGCGCGCGTTGGGCGAACAGGCGGCGGGGCGCATTCAAAAGGTTGCGCTCACCGTCGACGCCGATGACGCCGCGCTGGCGGAGGTCGTCGCGGCGCTGCGTCCCGACATGCTGCAACTTCATGGCCATGAGAGCCCGGAACGGGTAGGCGCGGTCAAGGCGCGCTTTGGCCTGCCGGTGATCAAGGCGATTGGCGTCGCGTCCGCTGCGGATGTCGCCGCCGCTCGAAGCTATGACGGCGTCGCCGACTGGCTGTTGTTCGACGCCAAGCCCGCACCCGACGCGACCGTACCCGGCGGCGCCGGTGTCGTTTTCGATTGGGATTTGCTGCGCAACATAACCGCCGCAAAATGGATGCTGTCGGGTGGATTGGACCCCGAAAATGTCGCTGCGGCGCTGCGCCAAACACAGGCGCCGGCGGTCGATGTGTCGTCGGGCGTCGAAAGCGCCCGTGGCGTCAAGGACGCGGGAAAAATCGCCGCTTTCGTTGCGGCGGTTCGCGCGCTTTCGTCCCGGCCCGCGACAGTCTAAAAGAACCCTCAAAACGCGCGCCGCCGCGCGCCGCCAACAGGACATCCGCTCGTGAACAAGCCGCTTCCCAATTCCTTCCGCGCCGGACCCGACGACAATGGCCGCTTCGGCATATTCGGCGGGCGCTTTGTCGCCGAAACGCTGATGCCCCTCGTGCTCGAACTTGAACAGGCCTACGCCGAGGCGAAGAACGATCCCGCGTTTCACGCCGAGTTGACCAGCCTGCACAAGCATTATGTCGGCCGGCCGTCGCCGCTCTATTACGCCGAGCGCATCACCGAGCATGTGCGCGAAACGGCCGGCGAAGGCATGGGCGCCAAGGTCTATTTCAAACGCGACGAGCTCAATCATACTGGCGCGCACAAGATCAACAATGTGCTGGGTCAGATTCTGCTTGCCCGCCGCATGGGCAAGAAGCGCATCATCGCCGAGACAGGCGCCGGCCAGCATGGCGTCGCCACCGCCACCGCCTGCGCGCGTTTTGGTCTGCAATGCGTCGTCTATATGGGCGCCGTCGATGTCGAGCGTCAGAAACCGAACGTCTTCCGCATGAAGATGCTCGGCGCCGAAGTGCATCCGGTGCAAAGCGGCGCGCGTACGCTGAAGGATGCGATGAATGAGGCGCTGCGCGACTGGGTGACCAATGTCGCCGATACGTTTTACTGCATCGGCACGGCGGCCGGCCCGCATCCCTATCCCGCGATGGTGCGCGATTTTCAGTCGATCATCGGCAATGAAACGCGCGTGCAGATGCAGGAGATGGAAGGCCGACTGCCGGATTCGCTCGTCGCCTGCATTGGCGGCGGCTCCAACGCCATCGGCCTGTTTCATCCCTTCCTCGATGATCCGTCGGTTGAGATCTACGGCGTTGAAGCGGCGGGTCATGGCGTCGATGTGCCGAACGGCCACGCGGCCTCGCTCACCGGCGGCCGCCCCGGCGTGCTGCATGGCAATCGCACCTATCTGCTGATGGATGACGACGGCCAGATTCTCGAAGGCCATTCGATTTCGGCCGGTCTCGATTATCCCGGCATCGGCCCGGAACATTCCTGGCTGCACGAAACCGGCCGCGTCACCTATCTCAACGCCACCGACAAGGAAGCGCTCGCAGCTTTCCAGCTGTGCTCGAAGCTCGAGGGCATCATTCCGGCGCTGGAGCCGTCGCATGCGCTGGCGAAAGTGTTCCATCTCGCCGCGCAAAAACCGCGCGATCATCTGATGGTGATGAACATGTGCGGACGCGGCGACAAGGACATCTTCACCGTCGCCGAACATCTCG
>JALRFG010000093.1 GCA_023253795.1 Methylocystis sp. | reverse complement strand
GACCACCACCATCACGATCGGCATCACGATGATCGCGGCGATCGCCACGTGGCTGATCACCCCGGCGATCGACCCGAACACCGGCATCCCGAGCAGCCTGGTCGCCGCCGTCACCATCGGCATCGGCTCGGGGCCGGAGACCGACGGGCAAGTGCTGGTCGTCAATGATCTCGCCGGACTGACCCGGCGGGAGTTCAAACATAATCGTCGCTACGGCGCGGTCGGCGCGGCTATGCGCGAGGCCGTCGCCGCCTATGTGCAGGATGTGCGCGCCGGCGCCTTTCCGGGCCCCGAGCACGCCTTCCCGATGCCGCCGGAGGAGTTGGCGGCTTTTAAAAGGATGCGCCCGTGAGTTCGCTTGAGTCCCCAGTTGGCCTGCTGCTCGTCAATCTCGGCACGCCCGACGCGCCCGATCCGCCCGCCGTGCGCCGTTACCTCGCCCAGTTTCTTTCCGATCCACGCGTCGTCGATCTGCCCCGCGCGCTGTGGCTCCCCGTTCTGCACGGCGTCATTCTCAACACGCGGCCGAAACGCTCGGCGAAGGCCTATCAGTCGGTCTGGAACCATGATCTTGGCGAAGGTCCGCTGAAAACCATCACGCGACGACAGGCCGAGCAGCTCGCCGCCCGCGCGGATCGCCTTGGCGGACGCGCGCCGGTCATTGTCGATTACGCTTTGCGCTATGGCGCGCCCTCGATCGCCAGCCGGATCGACGCGCTTATGGCGCAAGGCTGCGCGCGCATCGTGCTGCTGCCGCTCTATCCGCAATACGCCGCATCAACCAGCGCCTCGGTGGCCGACGACGCATTTCATGCGCTCGAAAAAATGCGCCACCAACCGACGATCCGTCTCGGCGCGCCCTATTACGACGACCCCGCCTATATCGACGCGCTCGCCGCGAATATGCGGCGCGAATTGTCTGCGCTGGATTTCATGCCGGACGTCATCGTCTGCTCCTTTCATGGCCTGCCGCAGGCGCAGGTCGATCGGGGCGATCCTTATCGCGACCAGTGCGAGACGACATGGCGGCTGCTGCGCGCGGCGCTCGATCTGCCCGAGGACAAGCTGCGCCTCTCCTTTCAGTCGCGCTTCGGGCCGGCGAAATGGATCACGCCCTACACCAGCGACATGGTCGGCGAACTGGCGGCCGGCGGCGTGAAAAATCTCGCCATCGTCGCGCCGGGCTTTTCCGCCGATTGCCTCGAAACCATCGAGGAGCTGGGCGTCGAAATCCGCGATATCTTCATCGAGAAGGGCGGCGTCAATTTCGCCCGCCTGCCTTGTCTCAACGACAGTCCGGAGGGCATGGGCCTGCTTGAAACCCTGGCGCGCCGCGAACTCGCCGGCTGGGTTTGACCTACACTGGCGAAGCCGTCAGAAATCGCTAGTATCGCGCCGCCATCCGAACCGACCCCAGAAAGCCCATGACGGATTTTTACCGCATCAAGCGCCTGCCGCCCTATGTCTTCGAGCAAGTGAACCGGCTCAAGGCCAAGGCGCGCGCCGGCGGCGCCGACATCATTGACCTCGGCATGGGCAACCCCGATCTGCCGGCGCCCAAACATGTCATCGACAAGCTGGTCGAGACTGCTGGTCGGCCGCGCACCGATCGCTATTCGGCGAGCAAGGGCATCGCCGGCCTGCGCCGCGCGCAGGCGAATTATTATCAGCGTCGTTTCGGCGTCGCGCTCAACCCCGACACGCAGATTGTCGCGACGCTCGGCTCCAAAGAGGGCTTCGCCAATATGGCGCAGGCGATCACCGCGCCGGGCGATGTGGTGCTTGTCCCCAATCCCTCCTATCCGATTCACGCCTTCGGCTTTCTGCTCGCCGGCGGCGTCATCCGCTCCGTGCCATCGGCGCCGACGCCGGACTATTTTTCGGCGCTCGAACGCGCGATGATCCATTCGATCCCCAAGCCGATCGCCGTCGTCGTTTGTTATCCGTCCAATCCGACGGCGGAAGTCGCATCGCTTGATTTCTACAAGGATCTCGTCGCCTTCGCGAAGAAACACGAGATTTTTGTGCTCTCCGATCTCGCCTACGCCGAAGTCTTTTTCGACGACGATCCACCGCCCTCGGTGTTGCAGGTGCCCGGCGCCATCGACGTGACGGTGGAGTTCACCTCAATGTCGAAGACTTTTTCGATGGCTGGCTGGCGCATGGGATTCGCCGTCGGCAACGAACGGCTCTGCGCGGCGCTGGCGCGCGTGAAGAGCTATCTCGATTACGGCGCCTTCACGCCGATACAGGTCGCGGCGACAACCGCGCTCAACGGTCCTGACGATTGCGTGCGCGAGATGCGCACGATTTATCGCAAACGCCGTGATGTGATGGTGGAGAGCTTTGCGCAGGCCGGCTGGAACATTCCGGCGCCGCACGCCTCGATGTTCGCCTGGGCGCCCCTGCCCGAACGTTTCCGTTCCATGAGCAGTCTCGAATTTTCAAAACTGCTGATCGAGAAAGCCGATCTCGCTGTCGCGCCGGGCGAAGGCTTCGGCGAGCATGGCGAAGGTTACCTGCGTCTCGCTCTGGTCGAAAACGAACAGCGCATTCGTCAGGCGGCGCGCAATCTGCGTCGTTTCTTCGATACGGCGGATGAGCGTCTGCACAACATCGCCCCGCGCGTCGCGCAGGGGTAAACGCCGGACTTAACCAAGCCGCTCTTATGCGTGTCCGCTGATGCGCTCAATCTGCGCGCCGCAGGCGCGCAGCTTGCTTTCCAGACGCTCGAATCCGCGATCGAGATGATAAACGCGATTGATCGTCGTCTCGCCGCGCGCAACCAGCCCCGCGATCACCAGCGATACGGAAGCGCGTAGATCGGTCGCCATCACCGGCGCGCCATCGAGATGTTCGGCGCCAGTGATGATCGCGGTGTCGCCTTCGAGCTTGATATGCGCGCCAAGACGCGCCAGCTCCTGCACATGCATGAAGCGATTTTCGAAAATTGTTTCGGTGATGCGCGACACGCCATTGGCGCGCGTCATCAGCGCCATGAACTGCGCCTGTAAATCGGTCGGGAAGGCCGGGAACGGCGCCGTCTCAATATCCACCGGCTGAATGCCGCCGCCATTGCGCTTCACCCGCAGCCCTTCCGGCGTCGAGGTGATTTTCGTGCCGCTCTGTTCGAGCACGTCAAGCGCCGCCTGCAAATCCGCAGCGCGCGCACCGGCGAGCAGCACATCGCCGCCGGTCATCGCCACCGCCATCGCATAGGTGCCGGTCTCGATGCGATCCGGCAACACGGAATGATGCGCGCCATGCAGCGAGCCGACGCCTTTGACGACGATCGTCGACTCGCCGGCGCCGGAGATTTTTGCGCCCATCTTGTTCAGACAATTGGCGAGATCGGTGATCTCGGGTTCGCGCGCCGCGTTTTTGATCACGGTTTCGCCGCGCGCCAGAACAGCCGCCATCAGCGCCGTATGCGTGCCGCCAACCGTCACTTTGGGAAAATCGATCTCGCCGCCAATCAAGCCGTTTTTGGCTGAGGCCACGACATAACCATTTTCGATTTCGATCTTCGTTCCGAGTTGCTCCATCGCCATCAGCAACAGATCGACCGGCCGCGTGCCGATGGCGCAACCGCCCGGCAGCGACACGCGGGCTTCGCCGGCGCGGGCGACGAGCGGCGCTAGCACCCAGAAGCTGGCGCGCATCCGCGAGACAAGATCATAGGGCGCCGTCGTATCGACGATGTCGCGCGCAGTGAAATGCACGGTGCGGCCCGCGTTTTCAGACTGACCGGAGCGCTTGCCGGAAATCGCGAAATCGACGCCATGATTGCCGAGGATGCGCTCAAGCTGCGTGACGTCCGCCAGCAGCGGCATGTTGGACAGCGTCAGCGTGTCCCGCGTCAGCAGCGAAGCGATCATCAGCGGCAGCGCGGCGTTTTTGGCGCCCGAAATCGGAATGACGCCCTCAAGCGGACCGCCGCCGGTGATTTTGATCCTGTCCATCAATCCTCGCTGTCGTCGATTGGCCCCGCATCGCGCAGGGCGCGGGCGCGCGCTTTGCGCCGCGCCAGATTGGCGCGCAGCGCCGCCGCCAGCGCCTCGGCCTTCTTTTGAGCCGGAGGGCGGGCGTCGGCGCGCGAGCCGTTTGTTCCAGACGCTGGTTTCCCGCCGGATTCCGTCGGATTTGGGGCGCCGGCCCGATCCGGGTCTTCTTCAGCCGTCATACGGGCCCTAAAGCGCCCGCACGACCAGCGAGGCGTTGATCCCGCCAAAGGCGAAGGAGTTCGACAACGCCACCCGGATCGGCAGTTTCCGCGCCGTGTTGGGGATCGGGTCCACCGGGCATTTGGGATCGAGTTCGAGGAAATTGATCGTCGGCGGCGCGATTTGCGCGCGCAGCGCGCTGATCGTCACGACCAGCTCCAGACCGCCGCTCGCGCCCAGCGCATGACCGTGGACGGGCTTGGTCGAAGAGACGGGCGGCGGCTTGGGGCCGAAAACAATGCCCATCGCCTCGGACTCCGTGATGTCGTTGGCGTAGGTCGCCGTGCCATGGGCGTTGAGATAATCGACGTCGGCGGGCGTAATGCCAGCGCTTTCCAGCGCCAGCTTCATGCTGCGCGAAGCCCCCTGCGCATCGGCGCGCAGCGGATCAAAGGCGTCGCTGGTGGTGCCGTAGCCGGCCAGCTCGACCAGCGGCGTCGCGCCGCGGGCCTGCGCCGCCTCCAGCGTTTCAAGGATAAAGACAGCCGCGCCCTCGCCCAGCGTCATGCCATTGCGCTTGACCGAAAACGGTCGGCACAGATCCGGGGTCAGCACCCGCAACAGCTCCCAGGCGCGAACCGACCCATTGGTGACGCAGGCTTCGGCTCCGCCGGCGATAGCGCGGTCGGCGCGGCCGGCAAGCAGCATTTCAAAGGCTTCGCCAACCGCCTGCGCGGCGGAGGAGCAGGCGGAAGCGAGCGCAAACGTCGGGCCGCGCGCGCCAAAACGCATGCCCAGCGTGGTCGGAGCGGCGCTGGGGATCAGACGCGGCACAGCGAGCGGATCGCCGCGCGCGCCTTTGTTTTCATATTCAATATAGGCGTTGTCATCGATGGTCTTGGCGCCGCCGATGCCGGTGCCGATGATCACCGCCGTGCGGTCGCCGCCGACATCCTTGCCGGTGAAGCCGGCCTGGGCGACCGCCTCATCCGCCGCAACGATGGAGAACTGGGTGAAAGGATCGCAATAGGGCAGAAGCTCGGCGGCGATATACGCCTTCGGATCGAAATCCGGGACCTGCGCGGCGATCTTGATGCGCCCGCCATAGGGGCGCTCGGTGCGCAGGGGCCGGATGCAGGAAACGCCGTCGCGCGCCGCCGCCCAGAGCGGCGCAGCGCCAACGCCCGCCGCAGAGACGGCGCCCATGCCGGTGATCACGATCCTGCGCCGCGCGCCTTGTGCTGTTGACATCAACTATGCCTCGAATTGACCTGTTCGGGTTTCCGTTAGCACACTGCCGGGGTGAGGCAAAAACCGCCGACCGTCCGGCGGCCCTGTTCCGCCCTGCGCCGCCTTGCCTCGCGGCCGCCCCTCCCCTATAAGCCTGCCCGAGCGCCTTGTTTCCGACACCCCTGGAGGCGAGCGGCGCTCTTTTCTTTTTTATAAAGGACACCGACAATGGCCGAGACCAAAAAACTCGCGGCCACGGTGCGCAGCGGGACCGGCAAGGGGGCCGCCCGCAGCGTTCGCCGTGAGGGCCGTATTCCAGGAGTCGTCTATGGCGGCGGCGAAGCGCCGACGCCGATCTCTCTGGACAAGAAACAACTGACCCAGCTCATCTTCGCGGGCCACTTCCTCACGACGATCTTCGAACTCGATATCGACGGCAAGAAGGAGCGGGCCATCCCGCGCGACTATCAGCTCGATGTCGTCAAGGACTTCCCGCTGCATGTCGACTTCCTGCGTCTGAAGCCCGGTTCGCGCCTGCGCGTCAACGTGCCGGTTCACTTCATCAATCAGGAAGCTTCGCCGGGCCTGAAGCGCGGCGGCACGCTCAACATCGTCTATCACGCTGTCGAGATGTGGGTGCCGGCCGACAATATTCCGGAAGCGATCACCGCCGATCTCGGCGGCCTCGAGTTCAACGACTCGCTGCATATTTCGGCGATCGCGTTGCCGGAAGGCTGCAAGCCGACCAATCCGGACAAGAACTTCACCGTGGCCAGCCTCAACCCGCCGGCTGGCGGCGATGAGCCGGCTGCGGCCGCTGCGCCTGCGAAGGACGAAAAGAAGAAATAAGCGCCTTGCCGCTTGTTATGTTAATGGCCGGGTTCTCCCGGCCATTTTCTTTTGCAGGGGTTTTCTTCATGTTGCTCTTCGTCGGGCTCGGCAATCCCGGCCGCGCTTACGCCGGCAATCGTCACAACATCGGCTTTATGGCGATCGACGCCATCGCCCGGCGTCATGGTTTTCCCTCCCCGCGCGCCCGCTTTCAGGGCCTTGTCAGCGAGGGAAACATCGCCGGCGAACGGGTGATGCTGCTTCAGCCACAGACCTACATGAACGAAAGCGGCCGCGCGGTTGGCGAGGCGGCGCGCTTCCACAAGATCGGGCTCGACGACATTATCGTTCTGCATGACGAACTCGATCTTGCCCCCGCAAAATGCCGGATCAAAATCGGCGGCGGCGTCGCCGGACACAATGGCCTGCGCTCGATCACCGCGCATGTCGGCAATGATTATAAACGCCTGCGGCTTGGCATTGGCCATCCCGGCGACAAGGCGCTGGTGCATTCCTACGTGCTCAACGATTTCGCCAAAAGCGAGGAGCCCTGGGTCGAGGCGCTCTGTGCGGCGATCGCCGACAACGCCGATCTGTTGATCAAGGGCGATGACGCCGGCCTGCAAAACCGCCTGCATCTGGCGCTGGAAGCCAAAGGCTTCGGCGCCGTCAAACGCGTCGGCGAAAAGTAAGCCTCTTTCGCAAAACGGCGCGAGCGCTTATATTCGGTTCGCCGGCGCAAGCCGGATATGGCGATAAACGAACATCGTAATAAACCATTCGGACCCGGGGGCGGTACCCGGCGCCTCCACCACAGCCCATGCGTCAATCATTGCGCATGGGCTGCGGCGGGGGCGAAACAGGATCGACGAGGGTGTAAAGGGTGATTTTTTGCTCGGCATGATACCGCCGTTATCGGGTCAAACTTATAGTTGCCAATGACAACTATGCTCCGGTGGCCGTCGCCGCGTAATGCGGCGCCCATACCGGGATCAAAGCCCTAGGGGTTAGCACTTCTAGGCGGGGCTCGGAGGCGCCTGGCAACAGAAGCCTCCACTTCATTTTTCGCGCAAGCGGCGTTGGAGCCTTCGCGCGGTCGACAGACAGGCGCAACGTCGATGACGGCAGATATTATTCGCTACGATCTCCTCGTGCAGGACGCGATGCGCGGCGTCATGCGCAAGGTGTTGAGCGACGTCGCCGACAACGGCGGTCTGCCGGGCGAGCACCACTTCACCATCAGCTTCCTCACCCAGGCGCCGGGCGTCGAAATTTCGCGCCGTCTCGCCGAGCAATGGCCGCATGAGCTGACGATCATTCTTCAGCACCAATATTCCAATCTGGAAGTCGATGCGGAAGGCTTTGGCGTCACGCTCTCCTTCCGTTCGGTGCCGGAGCATCTCTATATTCCCTTCGCCGCCGTAACCGGCTTCTTCGATCCTTCGGTCGAATTTGGCCTGCGTTTCGAGGCGGCGGACGAAGTGGAGACGGAAGAGGAAGAAGAGAA
>JALRFG010000092.1 GCA_023253795.1 Methylocystis sp. | reverse complement strand
CCGGTTCTGACACGCCGGCGATGAGAGCGGATTGCGCTTTAGTGAAACCATCAACGCCGATCAGCGTGATGATGCGCGGCGTTTTTAATGATGGCGACGGCGGTTCATTTTCCAGCAACAGCCCGTCAATACGCGCCGCATTTTCGATCAGCGTCCGGGATGTAGCGACATCGCCGTGCGCCAGAACATGATGCGCGCCGCTGTCATTTTTAAGCTTGCCGATGAGATCCTGCAGCGCTTTGCCGCGCAACGCCTCAGGCAGAGGTGAGACATCAATCTGCGCCAGCGTCATATTGCGCGCCATGGCGGCAGACGTGAGCGCATCGCCTGTTCCTGTTTCAACAAGCAGCACCATCTCACGCGCGACAGTGGGTGCTTTCACGACACGAAGATCGAGATCCAGATCGCGCCCATCAATTCTGAGATGCGCCTGAACCGCGCCGGCTGGCGTGGGCGAAGCGCGCCACGACACAATCTCACCCTGCGCGATGGAGACGTTTAGGCTGACGAGCGCTAGCGCAACGCCAAAAAAGCGCATCAAACCATTAGCGCGCATGATCTATAATTTCGAGATGAAATGCGCGAAGGCGAGCGAACCTTCGGGCCAGGGGCCATGACCGCTATCGACATTGATATGTCCGGCGTCGCCGGCGTCGATAAAGCGTGCGCCAATATCATCCGCCAGCACGCGCGCAAAAGCGGGATCGGCGTAGGGATCGCTGGCGCTGCCGACGAGAACCGCCGGAAAAGGCAAAAGCGAACGCGGATAGGGCAGAAAATCCGCATCAACGCAGGGAAGCTCGCGCACCGCCTGTTCAGATGGCGGCGCCACCAGAAAGGCGCCGGCGATTGTCTCTGCGGCATGGTACGCGACATGCAACACGGTCGCAACGCCCAGCGAATGTGCGACGATCACCGCCGGACGGCGGCATTCGACGATTGCGCGCGCCAGCGTCTCTTCCCAATCGGCGCGGCATGGATTTTCCCAGTCGGCCTGGACGACACGACGCGCGCTCGACAGTTTCGACTCCCACCGGCTTTGCCAATGCGTCGGACCGGAGCCCCGCAAGCCCGGCACGATCAGAATATCGGCGTCGGCGGCGCGCATCAGGCCGAAGGCGCGAGAAAGGCGCCGGCGAGCGCGTCGGCGATCAATTTGCGCGTTTCGGTGACGCCATAGAGCGCGACGAATGAGCCAAAGCGCGGTCCACGTTTTTCGCCCAGCAACACCTCATAGAGCATGTTGAAGAAATCATTGGAGACGCCGGGACGCTCCGGCGTCGCGCCCTTGGCGTTGAAGTCCTGATAACGCGGCACAGCGCGCGCGACGTCGTACAGTCCTGTCTGAATGGCCTCGGCGCTGGCGTCGCCCGGAAGCGCGCCCAGCATCGCGTCGATCTGTTGCAGTACGCCGCGCTCAACATCATCGGCGGCGCGATAGCTCTTCGCCGGACGGACAAAATCACGAAAATAAGCGACGGCGTAGCCGACAAGCTTGTCGAGACGCGGATGGCTTTGCGGCGAGACAGAAGGCGCGTAACGCCGCAGGAATCCCCACAGCACCGCCGGATCTTCGGCGTTGGCGACGGCGGCGAGGTTCAGCAACATGGCGAAAGAGATCGCCGTGCCCTTGCTCTCGCCGGCATGCGTCAGCACTTCCGCCGCTGGCGGATCGCCGGCGTGAATATGCCACGCAGGATTGCCGAGACGCTGCTTCCAGTCCTGTCGCGGATAGGCGTCCAGAAAGCTCAGATAATCGTCGACCGCGCGCGGAATGACGTCGAAATGAAGCCGCTTCGCCGCCGTCGGCTTCTGGAACATGAATTGCGCCAGACTTTCCGGGCTGGCGTAGGTGAGCCATTCCTCGATGGTCAGACCATTGCCTTTCGATTTTGAAATCTTCTGGCCTTTGTCGTCGAGGAATAATTCGTAATTGAATCCTTCCGGCGGCTTGCCGCCCAGCGCACGCACGATCGCACCAGACACTTTTACGGAATCGATCAGATCCTTTCCGGCCATTTCATAATCGACGCCAAGCGCATACCAGCGCATGGCCCAGTCGGGCTTCCATTGCAGCTTGCAATGACCGCCCGTCACCGGCGTCGTGAAGGCTTTGCCGCTGTCAGGATCAACCCAGTCGATCGTGCCGACTTTCGCGTCATAGCCGGTCAGCGCCACCTGCATGACGACGCCGGTTTTGGGATGGATCGGCAGAAACGGCGAATAGGTCGCGGCGCGCTCCTCGCGAAACGTCGGCAGCATGATCTGCATCACCGCGTCATAGCGTTCGAGCATATGTTTCAGCGCGGCGTCGAAACGGCCGCTTTTGTAATATTCCGTCGACGAAGCGAATTCATAATCGAATCCGAAAGCGTCGAGAAAGGCCCGTAGCCGCGCATTGTTATGCGCGCCGAAACTGTCGTGCGTGCCAAACGGGTCCGGCACCTGCGTTAGCGGCTTGCCAAGATGCGCTGCGACCAATTCCTTGTTTGGAATATTGTCGGGAACCTTGCGCAACCCGTCCATATCGTCGGAGAAAGCGATCAGCCGCGTCGCGATTTTTCCTTCGGTGAGAACTTCGAAAGCGCGCCGCACCATACTGGTGCGCGCCACCTCGCCGAAGGTACCAATATGCGGCAGGCCCGAGGGGCCGTAGCCGGTTTCGAACAACACGCTTTTCTGTCCGTTCGCCTCGATGCGTTTGACGAGTTTGCGCGCCTCTTCAAACGGCCAGGCGGGCGAGACGCGTGCGGCGTCGACGAGTTCGGGAGACAACGACAGAGACGCGGGCATGGATCGGTTTCAGTGTTTCGGCAGGGTGGGGAAAAGCGCCGCGATGCAGCGACGCGGCACAGTAGGAAGGCGCAGAGAAAGCGTCAACGCATCGACAAAGAAAAAGGCGAAGGCCCTTTCGGCGCCTCCGCCATCGTCTTTGTTGCGTGGTCGCGGCGCGCCGCGACGATTAATTCACGCAGGAAAGTTCGCGCGCGTAGCTGACGTGGCCCTTGGCGTCCGTCTTCGGCGTCATGACCAGCGTGCAATCCTCGTCTTCGCCGTCAAAGGCGCGACCGACGCGGATGCCGGCGCCGGGAGCCAGCGGGCGAATGGCGTCGTTATTGAGGGTGATCGCGGCCTTCACCGGAGATTTGGCGGCGAAGCCGGTCGAGGCGCTCGGCGCGGCCGCGACCGCGGCGACGAGGCACATAGCCACAGCGCTGCCCAGAACGAGGCGCGAGGTGCGGCTGGAGAAAGGATTGTCGAGCGTAACGGCCATGGTGTTCTCCTCGGAGAGCAACGGACTTTACCGGTCGCAAATTCGACGGCTGGTCCTTTTGTTATCTGGATAACGCCGATGGGGGCGAATTGGTTGCTCCGCGCTGCAAAAAAATTTTACCGGCCATTAAGATTTTAGTAAGCCGCCCGCCCAATTGTCGACAAACGCGGGACGCTCAGCCGCCGGTCATGCTCATATGGCGTGAAACGGCCGGCGCCTGGGTCGTGCGATCGATAATGAAATCATGCCCTTTTGGCTTGCGGGCGATCGCGGCGGCGATCGCGGCGTGGAGCGGGCCGTCATCCAGACTCTCGCGCAGCGGCGCTCGCAGATCCGCCGCGTCCTCCTGTCCCAGGCACATGTACAGCACGCCGGTGCAGGTGACGCGCACCCGGTTGCAGCTTTCGCAGAAATTATGGGTCAGCGGGGTGATGAAGCCGATCCGGCCGCCGGTTTCAGCCGCCGTCACATAACGCGCCGGCCCGCCGGTCCGGTAATCGCTTTCAACGAGCGTGAACGCGTGCGCCAACCGATCCCGCACCGCCTGCATAGGTAGATATTGATCGAGCCGTTCCGGCCCCTCCAGTTCGCCCATCGGCATCACCTCGATGAAGGTCATGTCCATGCCGCGCGCATGGGCGAAGCGCACGAGCGGCTCGAACTCATCCTCATTGACGCCTTGCAGCGCCACGGCGTTCAGCTTGACCCTGAGGCCGGCGGCGAGCGCCGCATCGATCCCGGCCATCACCCGCGCGAAGTCGCCGGTGCGGGTGAGGGCGCGAAAACGCGCCGGATCGAGGGTGTCGAGCGAGACATTGACTCGCCGCACGCCGCAATCCGCCAGCTCCTGCGCGAAGCGGGCGAGTTGCGAGCCATTGGTGGTCAGGGTCAGCTCCTCCAGCGCGCCGGAGGCCAGATGCCGCGAAAGCGAACGAAACAGCGTCATCACATCATGACGCACCAGCGGTTCGCCGCCGGTGATGCGCAAGCGCTTTGTTCCGCGCGCCACAAAGGCCGAGCAAAGCCGGTCCAGCTCCTCCAGCGTCAGCAGGTCGCGACGCGGCAGAAACGCCATGTGCTCGGACATGCAATAGACGCAGCGAAAATCGCAGCGATCGGTGACCGAGACCCGCACATAGGAAATCGCCCGTCCAAACGGATCGATCAGCGGCGCCGGCGCGCCGGCGGCGGCGGGACGCTCAATGGGCGCGTTCATCGACATTCTCCCCAAAGCCCGGTTCAAGGCCGGCTTTCTGGCGCTGAGCCCATGCCTCATATATTTCCCCGGATGGGCGACGAAAAGCGTAAAAATGCCGGCGCGGGATCAAGGAGGAGCCACGACATGCAGGACACCAAGGCCCGAGGGATCGGGGACGAGCCCTGGCCCAACGAAATTCGCGTGCTGGATGAAGGGCGGACATTGCGCATCGCCTATGACGATGACGCGGCTTACGCTTTGAGCGCCGAACTTCTGCGGGTGCGCAGCCCCAGCGCCGAGGTGCAGGGCCATTCGCCGGCGGACGCCAAAACCATCGGCGGCAAACGCAAGGTGGCGATCCTCGCCGTCGCGCCGGTCGGCAATTACGCCGTGCGGCTCGAATTCGACGACATGCATCGCACCGGCATCTACACCTGGCGTTATCTGCGACAATTGGGGGAAACGGCGGAAGCGAGCTTCAAAACCTATCTCGACGATCTCGCCGCCAAGGGACTCAATCGCGATCAGCCGGGAGAAAAATAAATCTGGCGAAAAATAAAAAACGGCCGGCGATCCGCCGGCCGTTATTTTTGTCGGAAGCGTAAATTAGCGCGTCACCACCACGCGGGTGCCGACATGCACGCGATTGTAGAGATCAATCACGTCATCGTTGGTCATGCGGATGCAGCCCGACGAAACCGCCTGGCCAATCGTCTCCGGCTCGTTGGAGCCATGGATGCGATACAGCGAACCCGACAGATACATGGCGCGCGCGCCGAGCGGATTATTGACGCCGCCTTCCATGTGGCGCGGCAGATCGGGACGACGCTTCAGCATTTGCGCCGGCGGCGTCCAATCGGGCCACTCGCGCTTGCTGGCGATGTAGCGGGTGCCGGCCCATTCAAAGCCCGGACGGCCAACGCCGACGCCATAACGGATCGCCTGACCATTGCCGAGCACGTAATACATGCGGCGCTCTCCGGTCGAAATCACCACTGTGCCCGGCGCATATTTCGCATCATAAGACACGACTTCGCGGGGAACCGCGACGGCCTGCGGACGGCCGTCCTGGCCCTGCGGCGCGGCGGTCATCGCGTCGCCGAAATCGCCGAACAGATCCGAAAGCGGATCAGCGGCGGCGGGCTGCGGTTGCGGCGCGTTTTGACGCGCATGAGCGGATGTCGAAAAAGCGCCTATTGCGCCAAGCGCGCAAATAAACGCAACAAGAAAGCGTCGCATAAGAGTCCCCATCGTTTACAAGCCAACAACATTCGTTTCGCGCCGCTGTTTATGCGATGCGATTTTTTTGACACACTTGTGCCATGATTACTCCCGCAGGCGTCACGAGGACGCAAGCGTTTGCGTGTTAAAACTTCATATGAACTTACGTTTCGCTAACCATAGTTGCATTTTTGCAACAGGCGCCGGGTTCATACTGGCATCTTCGCGAAACAGCGTTAATTTTTCATCTACGCAAACGCTTCGCTGATTTTGATCGCCGCACCAGCTCTGTTTTTTCGCCACGCATCTTTATGATCTACGCACATGTGCAGGCCTGTCTTGTGGGCCTGCACAAAATTTTCCTTCTGCCCGCAACAGCATCAATCGCCTCAACAAGGGCGGGACGATCGAGACTTTTGGCGAGGGCTCTAACCCGCCTCGCCCGGCGTGCGGGCGCTGATCGCCAGCGCATGAACGCGTCCCGACAATTCATCGGCCAGCAAAGCGTTGATCATTCGATGGCGCTCGATCCGGCTTTTGCCCTCAAAAGCGGCGCTGACGATCTCGACGCGGAAATGGGTTTCGCCTTCCGGGTGATGATGATGGCCATGGCCGGCGTGATGATGCGATTCATCGATCACCTCGAGCGAAACCGGCGCGAGCGCCGCCGTCAGCTTGCGCGCAATGTTGGTCTTAACCGGTCCTTGTGCTTGATCCGTCATTCTTCCTCCTGCTGGCGACGTGAAAATATCCGTCTGTCAATGCTTGCGAAGCGCCCTTCGGCTATCATAATGCAAAGATAATGGATCTGACTTCACCCCTCTTCGACCGAATTCGCGCCCAGCGTAAACCGCGCGAGGAGCCGCGGCCCGCCGCGCGGCGCTGCGATGCGCCCGGTTGCACGGCCGAAGGGACCTATCGCGCCCCCATGGGCCGGCTGCGCGAGGGGCAATATCTCTGCTTCTGCCTCGACCATGTCCGCGAATACAACGCCAGTTATAATTATTTCAATGGGATGAACGATACGGACGTCGCCCGTTATATGAAAGACGCGACGATCGGACATCGGCCGACCTGGACGATGGGCACGCGGCGCGGCGCCAAGGGATTTCGCGAGGAAGGACAGCCGACGGAAGATCCGCTCGGCCTCTACCGCGGCGGCGTCCGCCGCCCACAGGCGCAAAAGCGCGAACCGCGTTATTCGCCGGTGACGATGCGCGCCTTCGACGCGCTCGGCCTTGATGAAACGGCGGGTGCGGAGGCGATCCGGAATCGCTATAAGGAACTGGTCAAACGCCTTCACCCGGACGCCAATGGCGGCGATCGCTCCCGCGAGGAAAAATTGCGGGAAATCATCCACGCCTATAAGACGCTCAGGGCCGCCCGGCTGGCCTGACGCCGCCGACGGAAGCCCGTCGCCGTCGGTTACGGTGGGGCAAAACGGAGAATTCATTTTGGTCGCAGCAGCTAATGGCGGCGCAAGCCTTGAGGGTCTGCCGGATATTCGGGTTTTGGCGCGGCAGGTTTTCGGTATCGAGACAAATCTTGAAGTCCCGGCCTTTTCGCAGCGCAGCGAACATGTGCCGGACCTCGATCCCGATTATCTGTTCGATCGACAGACCACGCTCGCCATCCTCGCCGGCTTCGCCCATAATCGCCGCGTGATGGTCACCGGCTATCACGGCACCGGCAAATCGACCCATATCGAGCAGGTGGCGGCGCGGCTGAACTGGCCCTGCGTACGCGTCAATCTCGACAGCCACGTCTCGCGCATCGATCTCGTCGGCAAGGACGCGATCGTGCTCAAGGACGGCAAGCAGGTCACAGAATTCCGCGACGGCATTCTGCCCTGGGCGCTTCAGCACAATGTGGCGCTGGTGTTCGACGAATATGACGCCGGCCGCCCGGACGTGATGTTCGTGATCCAGCGCGTGCTCGAAGTGTCGGGCCGGCTGACCCTGCTCGATCAAAATCGCGTCATCCGCCCGCATCCGGCCTTCCGCCTGTTCGCCACCGCCAATACGGTCGGGCTCGGCGACACCTCGGGCCTCTAT
>JALRFG010000091.1 GCA_023253795.1 Methylocystis sp. | reverse complement strand
GCGGCACGACGCGCGTCGGCGATCCCTCCGGCAAAGACGAAAGCCGCAGGCTGCTCACCATTGAACAGATCGACGCCAATAAGGCCTCAATCCGCAAGGTCTTCGAGCGCTTCCTCACCTTCGGCGACGGACCGACCGACGCACGAATGCTTGATAACGCCGATTGGCTGGCGGGGCTGAACTACATCGAATTCCTGCGCGACGTTGGCCGCCACTTCTCGGTCAATCGCATGTTGACCATGGATTCCGTGAAGCTGCGTCTGGAGCGCGAGCACGAACTCTCCTTTATCGAGTTCAACTATATGTGCTTGCAGGCCTATGACTTTGTCGAGATCAACCGTCGTCATGGCGCGTTGTTGCAGATGGGCGGTTCGGATCAATGGGGCAATATCGTCACCGGCCTCGATCTCGGCCGGCGCATGGGAACGCCGCAACTCTATGCGCTGACCTCGCCGCTGCTGACGACATCCTCGGGCGCGAAGATGGGCAAGACCGCCGCCGGCGCCGTCTGGCTCAACGCCGACATGCTCTCGCCTTATGATTACTGGCAATATTGGCGCAACACCGAGGACGCCGATGTGGCGCGCTTCCTCAAGCTCTTCACCTTCCTGCCGCTGGACGAAATCTCTCGTCTCGCCGCTTTACAGGGCGCCGAGATCAATGAGGCGAAGAAAACGCTCGCCACTGAGGCGACGGCGCTGATCCACGGTCGCGAGGCCGGAGATCAGGCGGCGGAAACGGCGCGCGCCACTTTCGAGGAAGGCGCGCTGGCGCTGTCCTTGCCCACAATTGCGATTGGCGCCGATGAAATCGCCGCCGGCCTTGGCGTGTTGAGCGCATTCGTCAAGGCGGGGCTGGTCGCCTCCACCGGCGAGGCGCGCCGACAAGTGAAAGGCGGCGGCCTGCGCGTGAATGATGTCGCGCTCACCGACGAGCGCGCAACGCTCAGCGAGAAAGATTTTGAAGCGGAAGGCGTTGTGAAGCTCTCGCTCGGCAAGAAGAAACACGTTCTGCTGACGCGCGTCTAATCAACGATTGCGTGCGATCCGCGCTTAATGCGGCACATGCGCCGTGCCGTCCAGCACGCCCATGATCTTGCGCATCAATCCCGGCGCAATCGCGGATAGCGGATTGACGGTGACGACTGGCGCCGACAAGGCGCCGCTCAAGCGATAATTCAGCGCAAACACGCCTTCATTCTGACCGCCTGCGACCAAAACGCCGACAACCGGAATATTCGACAGCAGGCTGTTGAGCGCATAGGCCGGCACATAGGAACCGGCGAGATCAATGGTGTCATGCGGCATATCGACGGTGCCATCGAAGGTCATGCCAATGGCGGGACCGGACATTACGCCCTGACGCACAGAGAGTTGACCGCCATTCCAGCCAAACTCGGCGAACAACTGGCCGATCTGCACAGAATCCGGATCGAAGCGCGTCACGCCGCGATCATCCGTGCGCAAATTGCCGCTCTGCTGCATGAGCTGACGCATGGTCGGCTCGCCCTTGACGTAAAAATCGCGGATACGCACCGTGCCATCGGAACGATTGGCGCCAAGCTGCAGGCTGACCGTCAGCGCGCCGCTCTCCATCTTGCGATAGAGATCAATGAAGGAGAGCAGCGATCCGGCGTCATTGGTCGCAATATCGAGTTGCGGCATATCGTTTTGCGCACGCGTAATCGTTGCGCCCACACGTTCATGTCCAAAATTGCCGGTCAACGCCAGACTCTTTGGACGACCACTGCGACTTTCAAGCTTCAATGAAACATTCGACAGGATCTGCTTGCCAAAGCCGGTGACGACTGGCGAATTAAAATCGACGTCATGATCGCCAAAGCTGCTACCGGCGCTCTCTACAGCGGGCTTGGCCGCGCCCGTGTTGGCGTTGCGGCCACCAGCGCGGAAATAGGATTGAAGCACCGGGCGGGCATCGACATTGGCGCCGTGGATCGCAATTTTCGTTAGCGCGCCGGTTTTCTGGATTTCAACCCGCATGTCATCGCCGGGCGACAGGCGGATCGGCGCAATTTTCGCAGAACGGAAGGCGCCTTCTTTTGAGAATTCGATATTGCCCTGCGCTTGTGCGGGGCCAGCGGCAAAATTGAACTGCTCAATCGCAATCGCATCGGGACGCTGGATCAACTGGAAAAACGCTTTCGCCGGTTTGCCCGCCGCCTTGACGAGGCCTGGTATGGGATTGTCGAAAGCGACGCGCGTCAGATCAAGCTCCACTTCTGTCTTCACGTCTTCAATCGGCAGAGGCGTGCGCACAATCGCCGACACCGGACCTGTCATCCCGGTGACGGCGTAGCCTGCGCGCTGACGTGCGGCGTCGTCGAAGGCGAATGTGAGCTGCGCCTGCGCTGGACCTTTCACGCCGAAGGCGCGATGCAGTTCAAGCGCGGCGGGCGCGCCGAATAATTTACCCGGGCCGCTCACCTCAAGTCCTGCCGGCGACGCCATTACATGCAGCGCTGCAGCTTCAAGGCGCTCCTTGCCGATCAGCCGATCAACGCTGAGATTGCTTGTCATCGCATCGACCCAGAATTTCATCTGGTCGTCATGCGCGCCCTCGCCGATTTCAAAATCGAGCCGCATCCGGCCATCGAGGTGGCCTTTGAGCGTGCCGGGCTCGACAGGAATGCTCGCATGCGACGCAATCACAGGCAGACGCAAAAGATCAGACACCGCTTCGATGCTGCCAGCGGCTTTGACATCGAGCGTGGCGGGTGTCGGCCGCACCTTATTATCGGTGACGAGGAAGCTGCCCTGCGACAGATCAAGACGACGACCGGGCGCCGTCTCCATGGTCGCCGCCGTAGCAGTGAAGCCCGCCGTGCGACCCGTGACGCGCAAGTGACCGGCGATTCCGCTGACCGGCGGCATCCCGTCGAGGACATCGACAACAGTGGCGTCGGCAACATCGCCTTCCAGCAGCAGCGAAGCGTCCGGCGGCGGACGCTCGTAATGCATCGCCGTCAATGCGGCGTCATCGAAATCGCCGACGCATTTCGCATTTGTGATCACGCCAGCGGTCGCATGATCCGTGAACCAGGTACGCACAGTCGGCGTCACATAAGTGGGCCACAAACGCGTGAGCGCGCGAATGTGCGAATTTTTTGCCGTGATCGCATATTGAAGATGCGACGCGGCGTTCAAATCAAGATTAGCGGTCAGGCTCGCATGAATTTGCGGTCCATCAAGCGCGAATGAGTCGACGATCAAGCGACTTTGGCCATGGAGAAAACGTGCGCCGACATCAAACTTGCTGATATCGACCACCTGCTCCGTCGCGCGTTCGGGCGCGATTTGCGTCGGCTTGTCGAGATGCAGCGACAATTGCCAGGCGTCGGCGCCGGGATCGCCGCCGGCCAGCAGTTCGGCAGGCGGGATGACATCCATGGTCGCCGTAAAATCAAAACCGCCGGCTTTGAACGCCAGAGGCGAGATGGTCACTTTATGCGTCTTGGCGGACCAGGCGGCGTCAAGCGCCACGTGATCGATCATGAAAGGTTCGTGATCGCGATCCTCCAGACGGAAATAGCCCTTGCCAACTTCCAGCCGGCCGCTGGCTTGCGTCACCTCGTCATTCGGCGCGAGCGTGAACGCCAGATCGACGCCCAGCAACGCGTCCGTATCGAAACTCGACGGACGGAAGCCGCCAATCAACGACACTTCGTCAATCGAGAGATCGCGAATGGCGGCGCGGAAATCGCGCTTGTCGCCCGGCGCGCCGCTGGCCAGCGCATCTGCGGTCCAATGTCCCGAAGGTCCCGCCGCTGACAGGCTGAAGCTCATATTGCCGTCGCTTTTGTCGAGGCTGAGCGTCAGATCGTTATAGCGCAGAGTGCGATTGGTGGTGCGATCGTCGACCAGCAATCGACCATGCGAGACGCCCAGCCGGTCAAGCGCGCCAATGGCGCTTGTCGGGCTGGTCGCCAGATCCATCAGCCCTTTCAGTGCGCCAACGATGGTGCGCATCACGGCGACGCGAGGCGTCGACGCCTGCGCCGCTATCGGCGCGATCGTCGCCGCCGGCACCGGAGCCGCGCCGGCGGAAAGGGCAACGGCGCCATCCGGAAGAACCGACAGACGGAGATCAAGATCCATGACCTCCAGCCGGCTGGGCTTCACCTTGCCCAGCAGCAGCCAGCCCATGTCCAGAGACAATTCCGCGCGCGGGGCCGCCAGAATGGTGCGGCCGGCGCTGTTTATGGAGAGCCCGTCGACAGACAGGGTCGGGCCATGGTCAGAAGAGGTGACGGCGACCCGCGAAAGATTGAATTTATATCCTTTGCCGGCGCGGTCGCCGAAGGAGGCGACAATTTCAGGCGCCAGCCAGGTTAAATCGATCGGGCCGCGCGACAGAACAAGAAAGAAAACGCCGACGACGACAGCGACCGTGAGCACGCCGCCGCTAAGAGCGATGACGGCGAGCCGGAACCAGGACGGCGTTGTCGACAGCCATGAGCGTAACGATAAACGCAACGCTCTCCCGGTCTGATCGACGCGCTCATCATGCGCGCTACCGCTGTCCAATGCGTTTCGCTCCCCGGGCCCGGTCAGACCAGAACCCTTCGATTTGAAGAATGCCGCGAGACCACGTCGACTTGTCGCCCGGACCGCGCGTTACATGTAATATTTATCCCGACACACGCAACACTGGATAGGACGAAAGGAAGGCGATATGGCGGCAAAATCTTCATCCGGAACAACGCCGGCGAAATCACTCGCCAAAAAGGCTCTGGCCAAAGCAGCCGCCAAACCCGCCGTCAAAGCAGCGCCGAAACCGGCCGCAGCTCCACCCAAAACCGATGCCGGGCCGCAGGCGGGCGACGCCGCGCCGGCCTTCAAGCTGGCCGGGGCCGGCGGGGAGAAGCTTTCGCTCTCCGGCTTCAAGGGCAAGAAGCTCGTTCTGTATTTTTACCCCAAGGACGACACCTCCGGCTGCACAAAAGAAGCTATTGAGTTCAATGACTTACGAAACACCTTCGCCAAGGCGGACACTGTCGTGGTGGGCATGTCGCCCGACAGCGTCAAAAGTCACGACAAATTCCGGGAAAAATACGGGCTGACCTTCCCGCTCGCCGCCGATGAGGACAAGGCGACGCTGCTGGCCTATGGGGTCTGGGTCGAAAAAAGCATGTATGGGCGGAAATATATGGGCGTAGAGCGTTCGACTTTTCTGATCGACGCCAAGGGCCGAATCGCTCAGGTCTGGCGCAAGGTCAAAGTTCCCGGCCACGCCGAGGAGGTCCTCGCCGCCGCGCGCGCGCTTTAGGCCCACGCGCGACAGAGAAGCCGCCAAGGCGTCAATTATGGTCGTGTTCGCCGGCCGGGGCGGTATCCGCCGCCGGCGTCCCGCCGGAAGATTTGCCGGCAAGAAGTCTGACCATGTCGTCGGAGCCTTTTTTGGCCGCCGGCATCCCCGGCTTCAGGGTCAGAGCCTTGTCGTAATCCGCCTTGGCGCGCGCGTAATCCTTCTTGCCGCGCCAGGCGTTGGCGCGATTGACCAGCGCCGAGACATAATTGGCGTCAACTTTCAGCGCTGCGTCGAAATCCGCCAGCGCCTTGTCGTATTCGGCCTTGGCGTAATAGCAGGCGCCCCGGCCGTTCAGGGCCATGGTGTTTTTCGGATCGCGGGCGATGACGCTGGAGTAATCGGCGATGGCGTGATCATGATCACCGGCGGAATGATAGATCGCGCCGCGCGCGACCAGCGCCGGCGTATGACGCTTGTCGAGCTTGATCGCTTCGTTCAGATCGACCAGCGCCTTGTCCTTGTCGCCCTTGCTGCGCCACGCCGCTGCGCGCGCGACAAAGGCCGCAATGGCTTTTTTATCTTCTGCGAGCGCGCGTTCATAATCCGCGATGGCGCTGTCGAGATCGCCCTTGGCGTGATGCGCCGCGCCGCGCGCGACAAGCAGCGTCGCCGATTTGGGATCGACCTCCAGCGCTTGGCCGAAATCTTCAAGCGCATGCGCATAATCGCCCTTCGCCTGATAGGCGCCGGCGCGATTCACATAGGCCGCGACCTGATTGTGTTTCGATTCCTGCGCAATCGCGCCAATCACCTGCGTGCATCCGGCGATGCGCTTGTCCGGATCGGCGGTGCGGCATTGATCCCAGCCCGGATTGGTGGCCCCAACATGTTCGGCGGCCGCCGGCGCGACCAGCATGACGGAGCCGCAAACCGCGCCGAGAGCGAGCGCGGTCGTCTGAAACGACGCGCCTGAAGAGCGATTGGTCATGTGACTGAAAACTCCCTGACAAAAGAGTGGCAGTGAAAGGTAATGCTTTGGCGGACCGCCGCAACCTTAAAATCCGCCGCTCCGGCCGGTTTTTTGCGGCCGCCGGGGCAAAAAGACAGTGGACCATCCCATGAAACATTGCCCGCACGGCGGAGAAAAGATTGTCTTGGCGGCGCAGGGATGGGATGGAAGGATAGTGAAGGCCGCCAAAAGTCACCGAGTTTTCAAATGAAGCTACTGACCGAGAATGACGAACTAATCGCCGTTTGCGAACGTTTTTCCCGACATGAATTTGTGACGGTCGATACGGAATTTCTCCGTGAAACGACATTCTGGCCGAAAGTCTGTGTGATCCAGATCGCCTCGCCGGAAGAGGCCGTCGCGATCGACGCCCTTGCTGAAGGAATTGATTTATCGCCATTTTTCTCGCTCATGGCGAAAACGGACGTGGTCAAGGTGTTCCATGCCGCCCGTCAGGACATCGAAATCATCTGGCGGCTGGGCCGGCTGATTCCCGCGCCGCTCTTCGACACCCAGGTCGCGGCGATGGTCTGCGGGTTCGGCGAGCAGGCCTCCTATCTGGATCTGGTCAAGGCGATCACCCGGGCGAATCTCGATAAATCATCCCGCTTCACCGATTGGTCGCGCCGCCCCCTGTCGGAAGCCCAGATCGACTACGCCATCGCCGACGTCACCCATTTGCGCGATGTCTATGTCGCGCTCCGGAACCGTTTGCAGCGCTCAAATCGGCTTGATTGGCTGGACGACGAGATGCAGACGCTCACCTCGACCGACACCTATGAGCAGCATCCCGAAAAGGCTTGGGAGCGCCTGCGTCACCGTGTGCGCAAACCGCGCGATCTGGCGGTGTTGATGGAGCTCGCCGCCTGGCGCGAATATGAGGCGCAAAGTCGCGACGTGCCGCGCTCGCGCGTGCTCAAGGACGACATTCTGATTGAGGTTGCCCAGGCCGCGCCTCGCAATATTGACGCGCTCGCCAACCTCCGCGCCTTTCCGAAGGGCATGGAGCGCTCCCGCGCCGGCGCCGAAATCGTCGCATGCGTCGAACGCGGCGTCGATCGAGATCCCGCAACCATTCCAAAAATCGAACGCAGCCGCCGAGGCGCCAGCGGCGCGACGGTCGAACTGTTGAAGGTTCTGCTGCGTCAGGTCAGTGAAGAAACTGGCGTGGCCGCCAAAATGATCGCCACGGTTGAGGATCTGGAAGAACTGGCCGGGGACGACGCAGCCGACACGCAGGCGCTCAAGGGATGGCGCCGAACGATTTTCGGCGAGAAAGCTCTTGAGCTGAAACGCGGCCAACTCGCCCTCACGGTCGAGAACGGCAAGGTTGTGACGCTCGATTGGCAGGACGCCGCAACAGCGCCCGTCTGAAACGTCCCTGTGGCAGAATCACTTACCTGGGATCACTTGCGTCACGTGATCAGCCCCCAGTGACGGGTCCACTGCTAATGTTAGTGCATTGTTGGCCTCTGGACCAGATTGATCTGTGATG
>JALRFG010000090.1 GCA_023253795.1 Methylocystis sp. | reverse complement strand
CAATATCGGCTCCGAGCCGGCGATCATGCTGACCGGCCCGGTCGATGTGACCAAAAAAGCGCTGGCGCGCGCCGGCATGACGCTCGCCGACATCGACCTGTTCGAGGTCAATGAAGCCTTCGCCGCCGTTGTGCTGCGCTATTTTCAGGCGTTCGATCTCGACGCCGCCAAGGTCAACGTCAATGGCGGCGCCATCGCGCTGGGTCATCCGCTCGGGGCGACGGGCGCCATGTTGCTGGGCACGGCGGTGGATGAACTGGAACGCAGCGGAAAAACAACTGCGCTGGTGACGTTATGCATCGGCGCCGGCATGGGTACCGCGACGATTATCGAACGCGTCTAGGAAATCGGGGACGGCATGTCCGGGAGCGACATCATGAAACTCGTCAATTTTCGCTTCGACATTGGCGCCGACGGCGTGGCGCTGCTGACATGGGATATGCCCGAACGCTCGATGAACGTCATCACCCCGCAGGTGATGGATGAGCTTGACGCCGTCGTTGACGCCGTCGCCGCCGATCCGGCGATCAAGGGGTGCGTGATCGCCTCGGGTAAAAACGCTTTTTCCGGCGGCGCCGATCTCTCAATGCTGCAGCAGGGCGCAGCGGAATATGCGCGCGCGCAAAAAACTGAAGGCGAAGAAGCGGCGAAGAAACTCTTCTTCGACACCTCGCGACGCCTGTCGCAAATCTATCGCAAGCTCGAAACCTGCGGCAAACCCTTTGCCGTCGCGATACAGGGCGTGTGTCTGGGCGGCGCTTTTGAACTGGCGCTCGCCTGTCATTATCGCGTGATGGCGGACGACGATAAAACCAAAGTTGGCCTGCCGGAAATCAAGGTCGGCCTCTTCCCGGGCGCCGGCGGCACACAACGTGTGGCGCGCCTGATGCAAACCGGCGACGCTTTGCAATTTTTGTTTCGCGGCGAACAGGCGAAACCGAAAGCGGCGCTGGGCGGCAAGCTTGTGCATGAAATTGCGCCGCGCGGCGAAATCATTGAACGCGCCCGCGCATGGATCCTTGCCGGCGGCAAGGCGATCGCGCCGTGGGATGCGAAAGAATTTAAAAATCCCTCCGGCAAAGTGTTCTCGCCAACCGGCATGATGATCTGGCCGGCGGCGAACGCCATTTACCGTCGCGAAACCTACGACAATTATCCGGCGGCGAAAGCGATCCTGCACGCCGTTTACGAAGGCCTGCAACTCCCCATGGATCAGGCGCTGACCGTCGAGTCGCGCTGGTTTGCGCATATTCTGCGCTCGAAGGAAGCGGCGGCGATGATCCGCACGCTGTTCCTGTCGAAAAACGAACTCGAAAAAGGCGCGCGTCGACCGACTTCTGTCGCGCCAACGCATTTAAAGAAAATCGGGATCATTGGCGCCGGCTTCATGGGCGCCGGCGTCGCCTATGTCAGCGCGCTGAATGGTCTTGAGGTGACCTTGCTCGACCGGGACCAGCCCGCAGCCGACAAAGGCAAGGCGACGATTGATGCGCTGATTTCCGGCTCTGTGGCCAAAGGGCGCGCCACCGCCGCAGAAAAAGACGCGTTGCTGGCGCGCATTAACGCCACAAGCGATTATGCTGCGCTTAAAGGATGCGACCTTGTTCTCGAAGCCGTCTTCGAGGATCGCGACATCAAGGCGGAAGTGACAAAACGCGCACAGTCGGTTGTCGGACCCGACGTTATCTTCGCTTCCAACACCTCAACCCTGCCAATCACTTCGCTGGCCGAAACCACGCTGACGCCTGAAAATTTTATCGGCATTCATTTCTTCTCGCCAGTCGAGAAAATGCTGCTTGTCGAATTGATCCTCGGCAAAAAGACCAGCGACCGCGCGCTGGCGACCGCGCTCGATTTTGTGCGCATCATCAAAAAGACGCCAATCGTCGTCAACGACACGCGCGGCTTCTTCGCCAATCGTTGTGTGCTGAATTTTATCCGCGAAGGTCAGATTATGCTGACCGAAGGCGTGCCTCCGGCGATGATCGAAAATGTCGCGCGCATGGCGGGCATGCCAGTCGGACCGCTTTCGCTCAATGATGAAGTGGCGCTTGATCTCGGCTGGCGCATTCTGACGGCGACCAAGAAAGATCTTGGACCCGCCGCCATTGATCCGGCGCAGGAGCGCGTGCTGCATTATATGGTCGAGGAGCAGGGTCGCTACGGCCGCAAGAACGGCAAGGGCTTTTACGATTATCCGGCTGGCGGCAAGAAAACGCTGTGGCCGGGGCTTTCCGCGCTGGCGACGACGCGCCTCGATCCTGAAACGCTTGATATCGCGGAGCTCAAGCAAAGACTTCTGGTCATTCAATCGGTCGAGGCGGCGCGAACCATCGCCGAAGGCGTCGTCACTGATCCCCGCGAAGCCGATGTCGGCTCGGTGCTTGGATTTGGCTTTGCGCCCTTCACCGGCGGCGCGATTTCCTACATCGACGGCATGGGCGCCGCCGCTTTCGTCGCCCTGTGCGATCGTCTGACTGAAAAATGCGGCGCGCGCTTCGCACCGCCGCAACTTCTGCGTGAGATGGCGGCGAAGCGCGAAAGCTTTTACGGGCGCTACAGCGCGCATCAACACGCCGCCTGAAAGCGCCGGATGACGTCACCCGGAAGGGCATGACACCGTCGAAGGTCAGGATTAAAAGAGGAAGGGCGCATTACGCGCCGCTTCGCTTAACCGCACAGGAATATGCCGTTTTTCATCCTGCCTTTTCCGGTGATTGATCCGGTCGCCGTTCATCTTGGGCCGCTGCCGCTCCGCTGGTATGCGCTCGCCTATATCGGCGGCTTCATCGTGGCCTGGTTCGGAATGCGGGCGCTGGTCTCCAACGATGCGCTCTGGACGAAGAGCGAAGCGCGCCCCACGCGTGACAGCATCGACGATCTGCTCGCCAATGTGGCTTTCGGGATTATCATCGGCGGCCGCCTCGGCCATGTGCTGATTTACGATCCGGCCTTTTACTTTGCGCATCCTCTCGAAATTCTGGCGACATGGAAAGGCGGCATGGCCTTCCATGGCGGGCTGATCGGCGGGCTGATCGGCATGGCGCTCTTTGCGCGCAAAAGCGCGACGCCATTTCTGACCATCAGCGACATCTGCGCCGCCGTGACGCCGGTCGGACTATTTTTTGGACGGCTGGCGAATTTCATCAAGCCGGAGATGTGGGGTCGCGAAAGCGATGTTCCCTGGGCGATGGTTTTTCCCGGCGCGGGCGACATGCCGCGTCATCCCAGCCAATTGTATGAAGCCGGCCTCGAAGGCGTGGCGCTGGGCCTGTTATTATGGTTCGCCGCGCGCAATGGCGCGCTGAAACGTCCCGGCCTTGTCACCGGTCTTTTTGGCGTCGGCTATGGTTTCGCCCGAATTTTCTGCGAATTCTTCCGCGAGCCTGATCCCGTGCAGGAAGCGCTGTCCTATGGCCTGACGATGGGAATGGCGCTGTCGGCGCCGCTCTTGCTCATCGGCGCCGGTCTTATTCTACATGCGCTGCGCGCAAGGAGCGTCGCCACATGAATGCGCTGAAGCGGGAAATCGCTGCGAATATCACGCATGACGGGCCAATCAGCCTGGAGCACTATATGGGGCTGTGCCTCGGGCATCCGCAGCATGGCTATTACATGACCCGCGAGCCCTTCGGCGCGAACGGGGATTTTGTCACGGCGCCCGAAATCAGCCAGATGTTCGGCGAATTGATCGGCGTTTGGCTCGCGGAAGCCTGGCGGGCGGCGGGTGCGCCGACGCCGGCGAATTTGATTGAGCTGGGTCCGGGTCGCGGCACGCTGATGTCCGACATGCTGCGCGTGGCGCGGGTGGCGCCGGATTTTCTCGACGCCGTCATTCCCAGTCTCGTCGAGATGAGCCCGCGCTTGCGTGACATTCAACGCCAGACGCTTGCCAGCGCCGGCAAGCCAATTTCTTGGCTGGAGAATTTCGAAGCGACGCCGCCTGGCCCCGCCTTCATTGTCGCCAATGAATTTTTCGATGCGTTGCCGGTGCGGCATTATGTAAAAACCCTCGCCGGCTGGCGTCAACGCCTCGTCGGCCTCGACCAGACTGGCGCGCTCGCCTTTGGTCTGAGCGAAAAGATTGAACCGACTCTCACCGCGCCGGCGCGCGAAGGATCGATCATTGAAGTTTGCCCGACCGGGCAAAGAATCATGAGCGATATCGCCGCGCGGCTTGTCGCTCAGGGCGGCGTCCTGCTGGTGATTGATTACGGCTATACGCAGACATCTCTCGGCGACAGTCTGCAGGCCATGTCAAAACATGTCTATGTCGATCCGCTTGATGCGCCGGGCGAAGCCGATCTGACGGCGCATGTCGACTTTGCGGCGCTGGCGCGCGCTGCGCAGGCGCAGGGCGCCAAGGTGATGGGTCCGGTGACGCAGGCGCATTTCCTGCTGCAACTCGGCATTGAACGACGCGCCGAAACGCTTTCGAGAAAAGCCTCGCCCGAACAGACGCGGGAAGTGATGGCGGCGCTCGACCGCCTGACCGGCGTGCAGGATCCGCGTCGCCACATGGGCGCGTTGTTCAAAGTGATGGCGGTGACGCATCCCGACATGCCCGATCTGCCGGGTTTCTTCTAATCGACATCTTAAGGAAAATCGCTTGTCCGAGACGACTGTTCTAACCGCTGGAAATCTCGCGCTGCCCGGCGTGGGTCACGCTTTCTTTACGCGTCAGGGCGGCGTATCGGATGGCGTCTACGCCTCGCTGAACGGCGGCGTCGGCTCTCGTGACGCGTCAGAGAAGGTGGCGGAAAATCGCGCCCGCATGGCGAAGCGTCTGGGCGTGCCGCATGACCGACTGCTGGTGCCGTTTCAAATTCACTCGGCGGACGCCCTGATTGTGTCTGAACCCTGGGAAGCAGATGCGCGTCCACGATGCGATGGATTGGTGACGCGCGAAAAAAATCTGGCGCTCGGCGTCACCGGCGCCGATTGTGGCATGCTGTTATTCGCAGACGCTGAAGCGCGCGTCATTGGCGCCTGCCATGCCGGCTGGAAGGGCGCCTTGACAGGCATGATCGACGCGACCGTCTCCGCCATGGAAACGCTTGGCGCCCAACGCGCACGCATTCATGTGGCGCTGGGCCCGGCGATTGGCGCAACGAGTTACGAAGTCGGACCGGAATTTTCGCCGCGCTTTGTTGAAACCGATGCAAGCTATGCGTGCTTCTTCACGCCCTCAACGCGCGCCGATCACGCCATGTTCAATCTGCCAGGCTTTATTGCTGCGCGCGCCGCGGCGCTCGGCGTCGCTTCCTTCGAAAATCTTGGCGTCGACACTTATGCCGATGACGCGCGATGCTACAGCTACCGGCGCAGCGTGCATCGCAACGAACCGGATTATGGCCGGCTCGTTTCAGCCATTACGCTCCTCTGATTATTTCGTCGCGTAACTGAAGAGCATTGAATGCGGCAGGCCGGCGGGCGGCGGCGGGAACGGCGCCGCCTTGCGCACGGCGGCGAGCGCCGCCGAATCCAGCTCCGGCAAGCCGCTCGAACGATAAACCGCCTGATGGGTGAGATTGCCGGTTTCGTCGATATAAAAGGCGATGACGCCTTTTTCCGTTCCGCCGGCGGAACGCGCGCTGGGCGGAATGCGCATATGCGGCATGATCAGACCATAGAGAATGGTCAGATAGGTGGTCTTCGCCTGTCCGCCGCCAACCGGCGATTTCTTCGGCGGCGCTCGTAATTTGAAATCCGGAATCGGAGTCATCGCCGCAATCTGATCGGCGATCGACATGGCTTCGCCCTTCTTGGCCTTTTGAGCCTCCTGAGCGTCCGGCTTATCCGGCGGCTTTGGCGTCTCCTGCGCGCGCTCGATGATCTCGGCGTCCGGCTTATCTTCGACCTTCTTCTCCGCTTCAGCCTCAGCCGGCTTGGCGTCGCCGGCGTCATCCTTGGCGTCCTTCAGGCCTTGCGGCTTGTCGTCCTTGGGCGCGACCTTATCGGTCGGCTTTTCCTCGCGCGGCGCCTTCTGCTTTTCCTCCGGCGCATCGGATTCGATTTTCGAATCGGTCTTGCTCGCCGCCTTGGGGGCGTCGAAGGCGGGCTCTTCCTCGATCTTGGGCGGCGGAGGCGGCGGGGGCTTTTGCTGCTCCGGCTCCGGCTTTGGCTGCTCCGGCGGGGGCGGCGGAGGTGGAGGCGGCTCGGTGATTACTTCGACCGGAATTTCCTCAACCGGCGGCGGCGCATTTTTGGCGGCCTGCCAATCGCTCCACAGCAAGAACGTGAGGATTGAGAAATGCAGCAGCAGACAGATCACGAGAAAAACAAGAAAACGTCGACGCGGCATCAGTCCGCCATCGCGGCGCGGCACAAAGAGCCGATCCACGGCGGCGGCGACCAAAATCGCCCCGAACCTTTTTTGTTCAACCTTTTCTGTCATTTCAACGAGATCGCCGCCACCTTGCAGACACCGGACCAGTTCAAACGCCACGGCGCATTTTCTGCGCCAGATGGCGGGTTACGCCATCATCCGCCCGTCCGCGTCCGATTGCTGGCGTTTTAACACGGCGAAAGCGCTCGAATTTTGGCGCTCCGACGATCTATTATGGTCGTCGTTTATTTCATACAATCTTGTTATTAATAATTTATCCAGTTTACATATGCGTCGGCGCCAACAGAAATCTGCAAACTCATGGCGCCATTTGCCGCAGTCTGACCGACGCCCGAAGGTCTTATACTATGAAAATAGAGAACTTTATTTCCCGCGTGTGACGGCGGGAAAAGGGAGATATTCATCATGCAGGCCCTGACCCGGCGCGGTTTCATGCTTTCGGTCGGCGCCGCCGCCCTGACGTCCACGCACGCCTTTGGCGAACAGACCGGCGTGAGCGCAAAGGCTGGAACCGTCGCCTCCCCTGACTTCGCCGCCGATGTTGAAATCAACCTGATCTGTCAACGCGACGTTGTCTCGATCCTGAAAGGCGCGCCGACCAAGGTTTGGCGATATGCCGGCGAACTCGTCAAAGGTCCGGCCAATACGCTGACGCCGGTTTCCGGCGCCTATCTCGGCCCGACCCTGCGCTTTGTGAAAGGCCAGAAAATCCGCATCCGGCTGAAAAATGATCTGCCGGAAGACACGATTGCGCATTGGCATGGTCTGCATGTGCCGATGGCGGCTGACGGCCATCCTTCCGCCGCCATCGCGCCCGGCGCCAGCTATGTCTATGAATTCGAGATGCGCAATCGCGCCAGCATGAATTTCTACCATCCGCATACGCATGAAGCGACGGCGACGCAGGTCTATCGCGGTCTCGCCGGGCTGATCATGGTGGAGGACGAAGAAGAACGCGCGCTGGGCTTGCCTGGCGGCGAGTTTGAAATCCCGCTTGTCATTCAAGACCGCAGCTTCGATCAGGACAATCAGCTGCTTTATGGCGGCGGCATGCATCGCAACATGTTCGGTTTTTATGGCGACACTGTCCTGGTGAACGGCCGTCCGAATTATCGGCTGGAGGTAGCGAGCCGCGCCTATCGTCTGCGTCTGCTCAACGCCTCCAACGCCCGCATCTATAAGCTCGCATGGGACGATGGCTCGCCGCTGACCGTGATCGGAACCGATGGCGGTCTGCTCGAAAAACCGGAGACGCGGCGTTACGTGATGCTCGCGCCATCCGAGCGCATCGATCTGTGGGTTGATTTCAGCGGTCGGCCCGCCGGCGCGCAAATGGTGATGCACAGCCTTGGATTCTCGGGTCTGATTCCGTCAATGGCGATGGGCATGTCCGGCGACGATGACACTGTGGAGACGTTACCGGTTTTCACCGTCGCGGTG
>JALRFG010000008.1 GCA_023253795.1 Methylocystis sp. | reverse complement strand
CCGCATTCTCAAAGCCGAGATCGGTAAAAACTCCCTTTAGCACCGGAGTCAGCAAACCGAGGCGATCCTCCGCCGCCTGCCGCGCGGCCGGGTCGGAGGCGCGATGGGCGATGTCGCTGTCGAGGGCCGCAGAAAGCGCCAGTCCGCGCGCCGCTTCATTGAATGCGCGGATCTCCAGCAACATGCGGCGAATATCGGGGTGAACGATAATCGGATCGGCCTTGCCGCCAGGATTTTTGGCGCCGGTCAGCGCGCGTCCCTGCTGGCGTTCCCGCGCATAGGCGCAGGCGTTCTGATGCGCGACCTCCGATTGCGCCAGTCCCTGCACAGCGACGCCGAGTCGCGCTTCATTCATCATCACGAACATCGCGTTGAGGCCGCGATTGGCTTCGCCGATCAGAAAACCCTGAGCGCCGTCATAATTCATCACGCAGGTGGCGTTGCCATGAATGCCCATCTTTTCTTCGATGGCGCCACAGGAGACGTTATTGCGCTCGCCCAGCGATCCATCGGGCTGGACGAGAATCTTCGGCACAATGAACAGCGAAATGCCTTTGACGCCCGCCGGCGCTCCCTCGATGCGCGCCAGGACGAGATGAATGATGTTCTCGGCGAGATCATGCTCTCCGGCCGAGATGAAAATCTTCTGGCCGGTGATCGAATAAGAGCCGTCGGGGCGTGGCGTCGCTTTGGTGGTGAGCAGACCGAGATCCGTGCCGCATTGCGGCTCGGTCAGATTCATGGTGCCGGTCCAGCGGCCTTCGACCATTTTGGGCGCGTAGAGTTTCTTCTGTTCTTCCGAGCCGTGCTGCAACAGAGCGGCGAGGGCGCCCTGCGTCAGGCCGGGATACATGGCGAAAGCCATATTGGCCGAAGAGGCGTATTCGCTCATCGGCATGGAGAGGACATAGGGCAGGCCCTGTCCGCCATAGTCTTGCGGGGCCGGCAGGCCGATCCACCCGCCCTGCGCGTAGGCCGCGAAAGCCTCCCGGAAGCCGGGCGGCGTGGTCACGCGCGAATCGGAATGGCGCGTGCAGCCTGTCCGATCGCCGGCGGCGTTGAGCGGCGCGACGACCTCTTCGCAGAGTTTGCCGGCTTCGGCGATGATTTGCGCCGCCACGTCGGATGGCGCTTCCGCGAACCCCGGCAGTGTGGCGTAAGTCTCATAACCGAGAACGTCGTTGAGCAGGAAAAGCGTGTCTTCGACGGGCGCTTTATAGCGGGGCATCAACTTTCTCCATCATAGCTCGGCCGATGGCTCTCTCTTAACTAGAGAGGCGTTGCGACGCCTGCAATAGCAGCGGCGTCGAACACACATGTCGGCGCGACACGATTTATGGGCTGATTAAGCATGAAAGTTTTGCTGACAGGCTATGTCTTAACTACTTGTTTACCCTGTTTGTCGAAAACTTGTCGTCATTGACGCATTCTGCGCCTGACGTCCCGCAACCTCCAGCGCCTCCGGCGATCGACCGACCCCGATGAGCAAGGCTCTTTCCCGTAACCCGTCAGGGCTTGACGACGCCACGCGCGTCGCCGTGCGGCGCGCTGCGCAACAGGCGGGGAAAAGTCTGGGCGACTGGATCGATGAGGCGATTCGTCTGCAAGCGCAGGCGGCGATAGGCGCCAATCACAAAACGGGTCAGAGCGCGCCGCCGGGGCTGGACGCCCGCGTGGCTGAAATTTCACGCCGTCTGCGAGAGAGTCGCGGCGTTTCGGCGTCCGCCACCGCACCGGAGACAATGCCTCGTCGGGTTGGCGCGCGCGCATCGCACGCAAGTGTGGCCGCCACCGCGCAAGACGACGCCGCGCAGCAGAGTAGCCGCCTGCGGCGTGAGATCGCTGAACTGACGCAGGCCATGGGCGCCATGACCGCCACGGGCGCATCGACGCCGCGAGCCGTCGCCAGTGAAATAACGGATCTGCTCGATCTTCTGGATGATCGGATTGATGCGCAGAGACGCGCCGGCGTTGCGGAGCATTTGCTTGCGCCGGCCGCGCATATAGCGGCGCAGCTGCGTCATGCCGCCACGAGTCTTGATCCAGCGCCAGCGATGCAGGAGTTTCGCGCTGAGCTTTATGACATCGCGCGCCGCCTTGATGTGTTTTGCGGACCCGATTCCGTTTCATCACTGGCGATGCGCGATCTTTCGCGGCAGCTTGCCGCGCTGAAAGAACAGGTGTCGCGTTTATCCGACGATGCGCCGCAGTTTGAAAAATTTGAAACGTCGCTTCTGGAGCTGGTGCGCCATATCTGCGCGCTGACGGAGACAGGCGCGCTGACGCAAGCGCGCCATGCACGCGAAATGGAGGCGCTGTCTCAATCCATCGCAGCGCTTGTCGCGGCGGAGGCGAATCGCGGGATTGACGCCTGTCGGCAGCAGATGGCGGATTTAGTCGGCGAATTTGATGCGGCGCTTGATCGGGCGGGTCAGAAAAATCTGGCGGAGATGGATGCGCGTCTGCGGTCGCTGGGCGACTCGCTGGCGCAATCTCTGGGTCAAAAGCTCGACGACGGCGTCGCACGTAGTCGCGCTGATACGGCGGCTTTGCAGGCGTTAACGCAAACGCTTGCGCAAAAAATAGATGCGGCGCTCGTCGGTCCGGATGCCGATCCGCAAGTTGTCGATCCGCACGTCGCCGATCTGGTTGGCCGTCTCGACGCGATGCATGCGACCTTGACGCGATTTGTCGATCAGGGAACCGCTGCGCGTCAGACGGATCTGGCGCAGCAGATCGAGAAGCTTGCGGTCAGAATAGATCAGGCGCTCGATTCGCAAAACGATGACGCCTCGTTGAAGGCGCTCGAAGGTCAAATCGGCAAGCTGGCGGCGCGTCTCGACGCCACGCATGGCGAAACGCTTAAATTGGCCGAGAGCATCGCGCGGCAGGCCGGGGAAGCCGCGGCGCAGGCGACGCTGAAAAAGGATGGCGGCGCCGAAAATGCGGCGGCGCTTGCGCAGGAGCAAAAAGAAACACGCGAGACTCTGCGCGCGGTGCAGGAGTGGCTAACGCGCATTGGCGATCGTTTTGCGTCAGTGGAAAGCGCTGTCCGTCAGTTGCAGGAACCGCAGACGCGCATGCCACATGCGACGGTCTCTCCGGAGATCGTTGAGGTTCGCCCGCGCGCTGAAGTGCCGGTGCCGACGGTCGAGGTCATGGCGTGCGAGTCGTTTGTTGCGGCAAAAGATTTAGAGACGCGCGCCGCGCAGGCGGGCTTCATCGCCGCTGCGCGCCGCGCCGCGCAACAGGCGACGACCGGACAATGGACGCAGGATAGCGTGACGGCGTCCAGAGCAACATCCGCACTGCGTCGGGAAGGGGTTCTAACCCTTGTTTCGACGCATAAACGCGCGGCATTGATTGTTGTCGGCGCGTGCTTTCTGCTCGCGGGCGCCTATCAGCTCACGCAAAATCTTGCGCTCGATGATGCAGGTGTGATGACGGCGTCACGACAGATCACGTCGCCGGAGCCAAAGGGCGCCATGCAAACCGCTGTCGTCGTCCGTCCATCGTCATCGCAACAAAGCGTCGATCCGAGCAAATCCACACAACAAATGGCGGCAGCCGCGCCGCGCGTTGATCCGGCGCCGGTTGGCGCCATTGGCGCGCCGGGACAATCCAGCGTCACGGCATCGATCAATTCGGCGATGGCGCTCGCGACGCTGGCCGCCAATGGCGATGCGTCGGCGCAGTTTGAACTCGCCAGCCGTTACGCCGACGGACGCGACATTGCGCGCGACGCCAAGCTGGCCGTGTTGTGGTTTGAGAAAGCTGCGCAGCAGGGTCTGGCGCCCGCGCAATATCGTCTGGGCACGCTGTATGAAAAAGGCGTCGGCGTTGAGCGCAACGAAACTGTGGCGCATGACTGGTATCAGCGCGCCGCCGAGGCGGGCAATGTGCGCGCCATGCACAATCTCGCGGTGATGCTGGCGGAAGGTGCTGGCGGCAAGCCGGATTACGCCGCCGCCTCCGTTTGGTTCCGCAAGGCGGCCGATCTCGGCGTGCGCGACAGTCAGTATAATCTGGCGATTCTCTACGCGCGCGGGATGGGCGTCGAACCCAGCCTTGTTCAATCCTATCTGTGGTTCTCCGCCGCCGCGGCGCAAGGCGACGCCGATGCGGCGAAGAAACGCGATGAAGTCGCCGCGCGTTTGGGCGCGCGCGATCTTGAGACGGCGAAAGCGCTTGCGGCGGGATTCCAGGCGAAAACGCCGGCGCCTGCGGCCAATGAAGTTGTGGCGCCGCCCGGCGGCTGGCGCGCGCCGGCGCCGGCGTCAAAGGCGTCCGGCAAGCCGAAGGTTTCCTGGTTTCAGTCGTTCTGGGATGCGGCGAAAGCCGGTGCAGCGCAAAGCGATTTCCAGACGCGGTTGTGACGGTCCGCCTGTTCCTTGGTCTTGCGCGTATCCTGCGCGCTCCAGAAAATCGGTGATGCGATCTGGCAGTAGGAATCCGTTGGCGGGGTCTCTGGCGTCACACAATGGTAGAAGAATAAAAATCCGATACAGCTCGCGCTCATGCGTCATCCTTGCGTTCAAAAGACGTGTCAAAAGCGGAATCGTCGACGTGACGGCGATGTATCGTCGTCACGTCGTTGTCGATGGTCTTGGCCTGCGCAAGCATTTCGCTTTGACGTTTTAACGCGCGCGCGGTCGCCTGCCGTTCTCCAAGCGCAATCATGCGATTTTCGCTGAAGATCGCGACAAGCCTGCCTAACAGCGCAATTAAATTCGGCAATGCGGATAAAAGAGCTGAGAACATCGCGTCAGCCGTCAGTTCAGGCGTGTCGATGCGCGCAAGCGGCCCCACAACCCGACGCACTCACCTAACAAGGCGGCGCCGGCGGCCTGATTTTCCGGCGTCACGACATAGCCGAAAAAACCGCCGGCTGTCGCGATGATGGCGATGATGTTGCCCCAGACGCTGACAGACTTCCACCATGCTTTAGTGTCCATTGGATTTTTCCTTTTCCTTCTGTGATAATACTTTTGAAGCTTCGGGCGTTTGTTGCGCCTGTTTCAGCGCGTCGCGAAAAGCATGCGCGAATTGCGCGATCAGGCGTGCATGATCCTGCCCGTTGATGATGCGTCTGGCGCCGATGTAATCGACGACGCCATCGGCGATGTAGTCGGAGAGTTTGCGACGGGTGAAGAGCCCTTTGCTCATGCCGTCAAACGCCGCCTGAAGCGCCAGCGGCCACGACATCAGATCGCCGGGTTTTGTCGCGCCGAATTTGGGGGCGTTCTCTTCCCAGGTCACCTGCACGAGCCCTTCGCCGACCCAGGGATAATATTTTTTTGTTTTCAGATAGCGTTCGCCGCCGGCTTCGCGCACCGGAACCATGCGATGACCGGTTTCCCATTTGATCGTCGCCAGCACATAGGCGAGCTGATCGTCGCTCATGTGTGCGTAATGGGTGTCACGGTAATCAAGAAGGCGACGAACGCCATCAACCTGTGGCGGCGTCAGACGCCCGCCAAACAAGGCATGACGGATGCGTTCAAAAAAATAACTGCGATTCATGAGACGCAAATTCTCCTTCACGATCGCATCTGCGGTTCGTGTCTATGGTTTGGGGAAGACGAGTTGGCGCGCGCGAGAGGCGCGGCGATGAGATCTGTGTCGTCGCGCGCCTGTTCAGGCGCCGGCCGAAATCAGCAGGAGATTATGGAATATAATCCTAATACACGAAGGAGCGCGCGCCTGTCAAGAATATTTTCCGCCACTCCCGGTTCTGTTTCACGCACCGCGCTAATGCGAGCGGTGGGCTCAAAAACAAAAACCCGGCGCAGGGCCGGGTTTTCGAAGCCATCAAGGGCGAGGGTCAGTAGGGCTGGAACTGGTCCATCACGCTGCCCCATTCGGAATAGCGCGTCGGATCCTGATTGGCGAAATTCTCCTGCTCAAGGAAATAACGGTCATTGTCCTCCGCATCGGGCCGCATGTCCCGCGCGGCGCCGTCGTCGAGGTAGTCCTTGTTGGAGGTAAGATTTTTCGGCAGCGGAATTTGAACATCATCGCTGCCGAGGCTCACCTGGCCACTGCCGCGCTTCGGCTTGGCGATAGCCATATCGCAGGCGCCAAGCGCGAAAACACAGGCGAGGGCAGTGGAAATCGTCAAAAACGCGCGCATGGGCACTCCCGGAAGCAAGGATCAATCTTGTCTCTCAGGTTAATCGAACCCGGGATGTTTCGAAAGCGCAAAAACGCGGCGTGAGGTTAAGGTTTATGGCGCCGCCAGCCCTGTTCTCGCCTTCATGCGCAACTAGATAGGGAAAGCTCCCCTGTGGAGCGCGCACAATGGAGAAAAAATCATGAAAAAGATTATTGCCGCGCTTGTTCTCGGCCTCGGCGTCGCTGTGGCGCCGGTCGCCGCCTCCGCGCATACGACAGGCGCGCCGCATTCACATGCAACGAGCAATTGCCACCATCACCACCATCACCACCACCACCATCATCATCAATAATATGATGATGGGCGTGGCGGCTGGCGCTTGCGCCTTCCGCCACGCAGAAGCTGATTTTTCCTGTTGATCAGGGTTTCGTTTTTGTTAGCCGCGCCACGCGAAGCTTGTCGAAACCTAGCCACCGCGCCACCAGCCAATCGCTCAGTCGCGTCGGCAACAGCGGTGGCAGCGCATAATCCGTTAGCCAGTTCTTCACCACCGCAATGCGCGCCGGCGGCCTGTCTGTCACAAGCGCATGTCTCACGACTTCCGCGACCTGCGCCGCCGGCGGCGCTTCGCGCCCGTGTTTAACCGCCCATTCCTGCACTCGACGCACGGCCGCTGCGTAAATCGTGCCGTCGAAAGGCGACATGTCGACGGTGTCGAGTTTGTCCCAGATCGGCGTCGCAATCATGCCCGGCTCGATGATAACGACATCGACGCCATAGACGATCAATTCACGACGTAGCGCGTCGGAAAGCCCCTCCAGTCCAAACTTTGAGGCGTTATAGGCGCCCATGAAGGGCTTGGCGAAACGTCCCGCCACCGAACTCATATTGATGATGCGTCCCGGCGCGCCAGTGCGTTTTTCATCGCTGGCGCCAAGTAGCGGCGCGAACGCCTGGATAACTTTCAGCTGGCCAGTCAGATTAATGGCGATCTGGCGACGAAAATCCTCGATCGGCAAATGCAGCAACGGACCGGGAAAGGCGACGCCGGCATTGTTCACAAGTCCCGCCAGCATATGCCCCTGTAACCGCGCAGCAACATTCTGCGCGGCGGCGTCAATCGCCGTATCATCGACAACGTCGAACAGCAGCGCTGTGAAATCATCGCCAAATTTTTCGTGCAATCGTGTCGCGTCTTCTGCACGGCGCACCGAACCGAAAACGAAAAAACCGGCGGCGATCAGCGTCTCGACACAGGCAAGACCAATGCCGGTTGACGCGCCGGTGACGACGACGACTTTTTTGTCGATGATCGCTGCGGTCACGCCTGCGCCTCAAGCAAGCGCGTCAGCACATCGCAGGTTGAGGCGTCGGCGCGGCCATCGACGCGCGCGGGGCGATGATGGCGTTGAAACGCCGTCACGCTCACGGCGGTGTCATCGTCATAGACGCCGGTCTGTTCGATTCTAAAACCAAAGCTGGCGAGTTGCTGTTGCAACGTCGCAACCTCTGCGCTGGCGTCGCCCGGCGCCCATCGCGGCGTCGCGTCTGGCGGGGCGGCGGCGAAGAATTGGCCGACGCCATTCTGCGCCAGCATCTCCCAGGGAAAAAATTCGCCGGGATCAATCTTGCGGCGTGGCGCAATGTCGGAATGCGCCAGAACCCGCGCGGGCGGTATGGCGTTACGCGCGCAAATATCGCGCGACAGGTCAATCACCGCCGCAATTTGCGCCGGCGGGAAAGGCCGCGGATCGCGATGGCCGGGATGCGCGATTTCAATGCCGATCGAGCTTGTGTTGAGATCGGTTTCTCCAGCCCAGAAACTCGCGCCGGCGTGCCAGGCGCGCCGCGCTTCCGGCACGAGTTGCATGATCTTGCCGTCTTCCTCGACAAGATAATGCGCCGAGACTTGCGCAATGGGCGAACACAGCAGCTCCAGCGCGCTCTCTGCCGTCGGCATTCCCGTATAGTGCAAAATGAGCGATGTCACGGCGCGCGTGCGCACGCCATGATTGGGCGAGGGAAAAACCTGTGCGCCGGCGTGGTCGGCGACGAAGGGCCGGCAAAGCTCGGGCGTATCGCGCCATGGCGCCGTCGCTGACGTCCATTCGGCGGCGCGCGCTTCGGGATCAAGGTTCCGCAGCACATCGGTGACGACGCAGGCGCTGTCGGCGCCGGCGGCAAGCGCCAGACAGGCGCGCGCCGGCGTCAATCCGCCGATGGCGACAAGCGGCGTGTCACCGATGCGTTTTTTCCATGCGGCGATGCGCGTCAGTCCCTGTGGCGCGAATTTCATCTCCTTGAGCAAGGTCGGCCACACCGGGCCGAGCGCGATGTAATCCGGCTCCAGCGCCAGTGCACGCTCCAGTTCGGCTTCGGTATGGGTGGAGACGCCGAAACGCAACCCGTGACGCCGCAAGGCGGCGATATCGGCCGTATCAAGATCTTCCTGTCCAAGATGAACGAAGTCGCAATCCAGATCGATCGCCTCGCGCCAGTAATCATTGACGACAAGCTGCGCGCCGGCGGAACGGCAGAAATCGCGCGCCCGCGCAATTTCGTCGCGCGTCTCGTCGCTGGCGCGATCCTTGATGCGCAATTGCACGAGCCGAACGCCCTGCGGCAGCAGGCGCGGCAACCAGTCGGCGGAATCGACGATGAGATAGAACGGGTCGAGATGCATGATGAACAGTTGTGGCCGATTTCCCTTAAGGACCGGTGTGCGCCGGCGCAAAAGCCTAGGCGCTTTGGTCGAAGGGCCGGCCGATCATCGGGGTTGAGGGTTCGGCCATGTCGCGCGGCGTCATCGGCTGCGCCCGCCAGCCAGCGCGGCCGGCCTCCACCGCCAGTCGAAACGCCTGCGCCATGCCGACCGGATCGCCGGCCCGCGCCACCGCCGTGTTCAGCAGCACCGCGTCATACCCCATCTCCATCACCGCCGTTGCATGTGACGGCGCGCCGAGTCCGGCGTCGACGACAAGCGGCGTGTCGGGAAAATGAGCGCGCAGGGCGCGCAGGGCGAAGGTGTTATTGACGCCGCGTCCCGAGCCAATCGGCGCCGCCCAGGGCATCAACACCCTGCACCCGGCGTTGAGCAGGCGTTCGGCGACGACGAGATCGTCGGTGGTGTAGGGAAAGACGTGAAAGCCTTCCGCATTCAGCGCCTGCGCCGCTTCGACAAGACCGAAGACATCGGGCTGAAGCGTGTCCTCCTCGCCGATCACTTCAAGCTTGATCCAGTCCGTGGCGAAGACTTCGCGCGCCATTTGCGCGGTGGCGATGGCTTCCTTCGCCGTGCGACAACCGGCGGTGTTGGGCAGCACATTCACGCCGAGATCGCGGATCAGCGCCCAGAAGCTTTCGCCGGCGCGACCGCCGCCAGCTTCACGACGCAGGGACACCGTGACGATCTCACAGCCCGAGGCGCGGATGGCGTCCGCCAAAATCGCCGGCGAGGGGTAACGCGCCGTGCCCAGCAGCAGCCGCGAGCGCAGCGAAACATCGTAAAGCGTCAGCGGGTCCATTTATCCTCCCTGACGCGGCGTGACGATTTCGACGGCGTCGCCATCCTGAAGAATCGTCGTATCGCGGTCGCGGTCGCGAACGAATTCCTGATTAATCGCCGTGCCGACCTTGCGGTCGCCATAACCGAGTTCGTCGATGAGGTTTGCGAGCGTCGTCGCCTGCACCTCAAGCAAACGCCCGTTCACCTGAATGCGCATCCATCAGCTCCGGGAAATTGGCGCCATCGCACACGATCTGCGCCGCCCGCGTCGCAAGCGCCGGCGCGAGCAGAAAGCCATGTCGGTACAGGCCATTGATATAGAGAGTTCGGCCGCGCCGCGTCAGACGCGGCAAATTATCGATGAAGGCGGGCCGCACGTCCGAGCCGGTTTCGACAATTTCCGCCTCGGCGAAAGCGGGGTGAACCACAAAAGCGGAATTGACCAGTTCGACGATTGACCGCGCCGTCACCCGCGCGCGTTCTTCGTTCTCGATCATCGTTGCGCCGATCATGAACAGACCATCGCCGCGCGGCACGATATAGGCCGGGCGGCGCGGGTGCAGCATGCGCACCGGACGCGACAGGCGAATCTCGTCGCTGCGCAACAGCAGCATTTCGCCCTTCACGCCGCGCAGGCCGGGCAGGCCAAGTAGCGCGCCGCGCGCCGCAAAACCGCGGCAGTCGATGGTCCAGTCCGGCGCGGCCGGCAGCGTGTCGGCGTCGACGCCGAAGCGCCGCAGGACATTCGGCAGACCAGCCAGCCGCGCGTCGAGCGCATCAAGCGCCTGACGCGGGTCGAGATGCGCCTCTTGCGCAAAATACAGAGCGCGATCGAAACGTCCGGCGAGGTCGGGCTCCAGCGCGGCGATCCCATCGGCGTCGAGCTTGCTGAAGTGCTGGGTGCGCCGCGCAAAATCGGTCAGTTCGGCGCTCTCGCGGGGCGGCGCCACGACAAGGCTGCCGGCGATCGTCGCGACGGGGATGTCACGGGTCCAGAAATCGAGCGCTTCGGCGCCGAGGCGGGCGATCAACGGTTCGGCGCTCTCCAATTCGCACCAGGGCGCAATCATGCCGCCGGCGTAGCGGGAGCAGCCCGCGCCCGCCGTCGCGGCCGCTTCGACCAGCTCAATCTCGACGCCGGCGCGCGCCAGCTCCCAGGCGGCGCAAAGGCCGGCGACGCCGGCGCCGATCACCCGGGCGCGGGTCATGGCCGCGCGTCCGGCGCGAAAAGTGAAAATGGATACTGGCGCACCATCCCTCCGCCAGTTGCGAGCTGGATCAGGTTCGAAGGGTCGCCGCGCCGCGCATTTTTGCGCCTAGCAGCCTCTCAGCCCCTCACACGGTCGGATCCGCGCCAGCGGGGCTCCCCCGGCGAGGCGCAAGGTCGCGCGAAACGGCGCAGGTCGTCAAGCGGCGGCGATGAAGGTCGTCCATGGCCTTGCCGGAAGCGCGGTGGGGCACCAGTTTGTCTGAGACGCCCTAAGACGGCCGGGACCGTCGCGACAGCGCGTCTATTCGGGGAGTAAACTTCATGTTCGCCAGCAATTCGACGGCCCGCCGTCGCGCCCTTCTTGCCGCGGTCGCCATCGGTGGCGGTATCGGCCTGTTTCTGACGCCGGCGCAGGCCGCGCCGCTCGGCGAATATTTCCCGGTGCCGAATGGCTTCAATCTTACTGGAATCGCAAAGGACTCCTTGCTGAGCACAGAAACGACGTGGCTGCAGGACGGGCTCGATAATATCGCCAAGGCGAAAAAGGAGACCGAGGCGGCGCTGGAGAAGGCCAAGGGCGGCGCGCAGGATCAGGTCGCCGCGCTGGAGGAGAAGATCAAGAAGCTCGACAAGCTGGCTGAGGAAACCAAAGAAGAGCTCGCCCTCGCCAAGAACACCGATTCCGATCGCGCCGTGCAGGGTCCCCGCAAGGACAAGCTGCTGTTGAACCTGAATCAATGGATCAATGAGCTCAATCATCTGGCGACCGAGCAGATGAAGATCGCGATCATGAAGGACGGCAATGAGGCGCTGGCCGCGCAAAACCGGAACTTTCAGCTCTCCGAACAGGCCGATAATCTTGAAAAGGCCAAGCGCGATCCCAGCATCGAAAACTGGGGCAAATAAGCTTCAGGGAAACTCCAGACGGGGCGCGGCGGGTTTTTGCAGGTCGGCGCTGACCTGCTCCAGCCGCCGCGTCGCCGCCTCCAGCTCCGTCGTGGCGCGCGCCATCAGCGCATCGGCGGCGGCGCGGGCGGCGTCGAGCTCCTGACGCAGCTTTTCTGTTTCCGACTCAAGGCTGGCGACGCGATCACGGGCGTCGGCCGCCTCATCCGCGATGGCGATCGCCGCCATCACGACAATGCGCTGCTCGCCGATCTCGCCGAAGCCGGCGCGCATCGCGTCGATTTTTTCCTCAACCGATTTCGCCAGCGCCTCAAGGCGCGGCTCCTCGCCATCGGCGCAGGACATGCGATAGGTGCGCCCGGCAATGGTGACAACCGCCGCCGCCATGATCCTAACCGTCCTGCCGGCTGAGCGCGGCGGCGACGCCGGCGCCCGCGGTTTCGAGCCGGCGCAGCACCTCGTCGCGGGTTTTTTCGAGCGTGGCGGCGCGGGTCAGCGCGGCGTCGAGATCACGCGCGATGCGGGCGCGGTCGTCCTGCATGATGGCGAGTTCTTCCTCGATGTCGGCGTTGGCGAGCTCATTCTCGATCCGGGCCGCCGCCGTGCGCTCAAGCTGTTCGAGGGCGACCGAGAAACGCGCCAGCGCCGCTTCATAAGCGCTTGCCCGTCCGTTCTCCTGCCCGTCCTGCTCCCGCATGAGTTATCCAAGTTTTTCCCGCCGCCCCGGCTCAAGGCGACGATTCGATCAGTGGCGGCTTTGGTAACATGATTTTCGCGAAACCCAATCGCCTCCCGCGTGGCCGCGCCGGCGGTCGGCGTCGCCGCGAGCGCCGCTTCGCCGCGTTGACAGGGGGGCGCGAGGTGTTATCAAACCCTCGCCTCCCGGCCCGGCCGCCCGGCGTCCGTTTGCGGGGAGAAGAAGTCGCCCACCTTTTGCCCGACGGGCGGCGCCAGGGAGTTTCGTCATATGACCACGAGAGTAGCGATCAACGGTTTCGGCCGCATTGGCCGTAACGTTCTGCGTTACATCATCGAATCCGTCCGCAAGGATCTTGAGGTCGTCGCCATCAACGATCTCGGCTCGGTCGAGACCAACGCTCATTTGCTGCGTTACGATTCCGTGCATGGCCGCTTCCCGCAGGAAGTGACGGTCGCTGGCGATACGATCGATGTCGGTCGTGGTCCGATCAAGGTCACGGCGATCAAGAATCCGGCCGAGCTGCCCTATAAGGAAATCGGCGTCGACATCGCGCTCGAATGCACGGGTCTCTTCACGGCGCGCGACAAGGCGAAGCTGCTGCTCGACGCCGGCGCGAAGCGCGTGCTGGTTTCGGCGCCGGGCGATGGCGCGGATCTCACCGTGGTCTATGGCGTCAATCATCAGTTGATCACCAAAGATCATCTGATCGTCTCCAACGCCTCCTGCACGACCAATTGTCTCGCGCCGGTCGCGAAAGTGCTGAATGACGCCATCGGCATCGAGAAGGGGATCATGACGACGGTCCACTCCTATACGGGCGACCAGCCGACTCTCGACACCTATCATAAGGATCTGTATCGCGCCCGCGCTGCGGCGCTGTCGATGATCCCGACGTCGACGGGCGCCGCCAAGGCGGTTGGCCTCGTGCTGCCGGAGCTCAATGGCAAGCTCGACGGTTACGCGATCCGCGTACCGACGCCGAACGTCTCGGCCGTCGATCTGAAATTTGTGCCCAAGCGCACGACCAGCAAGGATGAAATCCACGCCGCCATCATCGCGGCGGCGGATGGTCCGCTCAAGGGCGTGCTTGGATATACGGCGGAGAAACTCGTCTCGATCGACTTCAATCACAATCCGCTATCGTCCTGCTTCCATCTGGATCAGACCAAGGTGATGGGCGGCGATCTGGTGTCGGTGCTGAGCTGGTATGACAATGAATGGGGCTTCTCCGCTCGCATGACCGACACCGCCGCGCAGATCGCCAAATTTATCTAGCGCCGCCGTTTTGCATCGGATGGCTGGCTGAGCATTTTAAGTGGAGGATAGAATGAAAAAGATCGTTATCGCCATGTTGTTCGCCTTCGCCGTTGCCCCGGCTGTCGCGCAGACCGATGCGCCGGCATTGTCCGATCCGTCGGCGACGCTGGATAATCTGGTGCGCGACGTGACCGGCTCGGGCGCCGATGAAGCTGCTGCGGCGACGCCGGCGGCTCCGGCCGCCGCCGAAGCGCAGAAGAAAACCGGCTGGCGCCAGTGGCATCGCAATCGTCAGATCGAGCGCGGCCCGCGCGCGCTGCGTCCCGGCCATCACCGTCGTCTGCTGCGCACCAGCAAATAGGCTGGCGTTCGCGCACGACATCTAAATGAGCCGGGCGCGACGACGCGCCCGGCTTTTTCGTGACCGTCGCTGACGCATGTGTCGCGAATATGAATTATGACCGCCTGACGATCTTCTCGTTGATTGCACCGCACAGGGACGCGCCATGACCGCTTTCAAGACTCTCGACGCCCTCGACGCCAAAGGCAAACGCATTCTCCTGCGCGTCGATCTCAATGTGCCCATGGATAGCGGTCGCGTCACCGACGCCACGCGCATCGAGCGCGTGCTGCCGACGATCAATGAGTTGTCGCACAAGGGTGGCCGGGTTGTGTTGCTTGCGCATTTTGGCCGGCCGAAGGGACAGCGGGTTGAATCAGAGTCTTTGCGGCCGGTGATCGGCGCGCTTGAACAGCATCTCAAGCACGAGATCGTTTTCGCCGATGATTGCGTCGGCCCCGATGCGGATAAGGTCGTCGCATCGCTGAAGGATGGCGATGTCGCGCTTTTGGAGAACACGCGCTTTCACAAGGGCGAAGAGAAAAACGATCCAGTCTTCGCCGCCGAACTCGCCAAAAATGGCGATGTATTCGTCAATGACGCTTTCTCCGCCGCGCATCGCGCGCACGCCTCGACGGAAGGGTTGACGCATATTCTGCCATCCTATGCAGGTCGCACCATGCAGGCGGAGCTGGAGGCTTTGTCGTCGGCGCTGACCAATCCGGCGCGGCCGGTGATGGCGGTGGTGGGCGGCGCCAAGGTGTCGACCAAGCTGGAGCTGCTCGGCAATCTTGTCGAGAAGGCGCAATATCTCGTCATTGGCGGCGGCATGGCCAACACCTTCCTGTTCGCGCAGGGCAAGGCGGTCGGCAAATCCCTTTGCGAACGCGATCTCGCCGATACGGCGCGCGCGATTTTGCAGAAAGCCGCGACTGTTGGCTGCGAAATCGTTTTACCGCTCGACGCCGTCGTGGCGCAGAAATTCGAAGCTTATGCGCCCTCGCATGTCGTCACCGTCGATCATGTCGGCGCGGAAGATATGATCCTGGATGTCGGGCCGAAGAGTGTGGCGCATGTCGAGGACTTACTCCAGAAGTGCAAGACGCTGGTGTGGAATGGTCCCTTCGGCGCTTTCGAGCTGTCGCCGTTTGACGCCGGCACCAACGCCATCGCCCGGACGGCGGCGCGCCTGACCGTGGAGGGCAGGCTGCTCAGCGTCGCCGGCGGCGGCGACACTGTGGCCGCGCTCAATCATGCCCATGCGGGAGAGTCCTTCACCTATGTCTCGACGGCCGGCGGCGCTTTCCTCGAATGGCTTGAGGGCAAGACCCTGCCGGGAGTGGCGGCGCTTTTGAAATAGCCGCCGCCGTTGACGACGGCCGGCGCGCTGCGCTACCACATCGGCGCAGAGAGTAAGCGTAAAGGCGTTGCAGGAATGCCGCGTGAGAGCACCGCAAAATTCGCGATCGGGCAGGTGGTGAAACACCGGCGCTACCCGTTTCGCGGCGTCATTTATGACGTTGATCCGGAGTTCGCCAACACCGAGGAATGGTGGCTGTCGATCCCGGAGGAGTTGCGCCCGCGCAAGGACCAGCCTTTTTACCACCTCTTCGCCGAAAACGCCGACACCGAATATGTGGCCTATGTGTCGGAGCAAAATCTCATGCCCGACACCACTGGCGAGCCCGTGCGTCACCCGCAGGTCGAGGAAACCTTCGATCGTGACGAGGATGGCGTTTACCGGATCCGCGTCGCCGTCCGGCACTAGCGCTCAGCGCCCCGTTCCCTTCTTTAAGGCTATCCGCGTCGCGTCATTGTTGCGCTTCGGGCAAATAAAAACGCCCGCGCGAAGATCGCGCGGGCGCTGATGATTGTGACAGATCGTCGGGCGTTATTTCGCCGCCGGCGCCGCCGCGGGAGCCGCGCCGCCCTTGCCCTCAAGACGCTTGCGCTCTTCTTCAGCGCGCTTCTGCAGCTCTGCGGCGAGTTTCTTCTGCTGGTCCTCGAGAACCTTCGGGTCGATCGGCGGGCCGTCGAAGGCTTTGCCGAAGTTGTTCAGCGGCAGATAGAAGGTCACTTCCGCATTGCCCTGATTCTTGACAATGACGGTCGCCTTCTCGGCCTTCTTCATGTTGTCGATCGTCGCCTTCTTGACGTTGACCTGAGCGAAGCAGCCGTTCGGGAAGCAGATTTCGAAGGCGCCGGTTTCCGCCGGATTCTTGTCGACGGCGAAGCGGAAGCCCGGACGCAGCATCAGACCCGGTGGCAGCAGCAGGCGGATCATCTTGTTGTCGTCGCCCTTCGGGTCATAGACGGCGAGGGCCATCAGCGGCTGCGGCGGATCTTCCGGCTTGGCGCCCGGGACGCCGAAGTCGCGCGTCGTGTAGCAGAGCTCTTTCTTGGTCGCCGGATCGGCGCCGCAGATCTTCGTCCAGTCGGGCTGAACAGGGGCCAGCGTGGCGGCGACCGGACCACCCGGAGCTCCGCCCTGCGGCGCGGCGCCCTGGGGGGCGGCGCCGGCTTGCGGCGCAACGCCGGCCGGCGGGGCCGCCGGGGCGGGAGCCTGGGCCTGCGCCGTGGCGCCGGCGAGCAGGAAAGCGCCCGCGACAGCGATCGCGGCGGACCGCGTGAAGTGGATCGACATCTGAAATCCTTTCGATTTTCAGTTTGGCGGCGTTTGTTGCGCCGCAAGGAGGTTACACGATCTACTGACCGGGGACGGTCGCCCGTCGCGGGTCTTAAAAATCGCCGTCGTGTGGATGGTTGATCCAGATCACGGCCGCGTTTCCGCGCTTTTGGCGTGGGTGCGCCAGAACGCTCTTACAGGGTTGTCGCGGCGAATTCCAGCCGCAGGGGCGCGCGATCGCCCCGAAAGGCCGGTTCTGCTCTTAAAAATCCACAATTTACGTCAATTGTTGGCTTTGGCGGCCGGGACTTCGATTATTGTGAGCCTATGACGATCTCTGCGATTCGCCGGCCCCTGCGCCGGATCTTCGGCGCTCTCCCGATGCTGTTAATGGCCGGGGTCCTTCTCGCGCCGTCGGCGTTCGCCGCCCCGCCTGCTCCGGCCGCCCCTCCGGCCCCTGCGCCCTCCGCGCCATCAACCAAGCTGGCGTCCGTCCATGGCCTCGCCATGCATGGCGACCCCGCGCTGCCGCCCGGCTTCGATCATTTCCCCTACGCCAATCCGCAGGCGCCCAAGGGCGGCCGGCTCCGCGTCGGCCTGCCGGGGACCTACGACAGCCTTAACCCCTTCAACCTGAAATCGGGATCGGCGGCGCAGGGGCTGGTTGGCAATATTTTCCAGGGCCTGATGGCGCGTTCGCAGGATGAGCCCTTCACGCTCTATCCGTTGATCGCGCAATCGATCGACATCGATCCGGCGCGCACGCATCTGGTTTTTCATCTTGATCCGCGCGCGCATTTCTCCGATGGCCGGCCGATCACCGCCGAAGATGTGCTGTTTTCCTTCGAACTGCTGAAGAGCAAGGGCCGGCCGCAGCAACGCGGCGCCTATAAGATGGTGAAGGCCATCGACGCGCCGGACGCCCACACCGTACGCCTCGACATCACCGGCGCCGGCGACCGCGAGCTGCCGCTGATCCTCGCCATCATGCCGGTGTTGCCGAAACATGCGATCGACGTCGAACATTTTGACGATGCGACGCTGAAATGGCCGGTTGGTTCGGGGCCTTATGTCGTCGCCGACGCCAAAGCCGGTGCGAGAATGCTGCTGCGTCGCGATCCCAACTATTGGGGCGCCGATATTCCCAGTCAGCGAGGCTTTTATAATTTCGATGAAATCGACATCCAGTATTTTCGCGACGGCAATTCCCTGTTCGAGGCATTCAAGGCCGGGCTGCTGGATTATCGCGACGAGACCAGCACGACGCGCTGGTCGACAGGCTATGATTTTCCTGCCGCGCAGGATGGACGCGTCATTCGCGAAGCGCTGAAGAACGACACGCCCAAAGGGCTCGAAGGCTTCGTGTTTAACACGCGCCGGCCGTTGTTTCGCGACATGCGTCTGCGTGAAGCGCTGGGCATGATGTTCGATTTCGAATGGGTCAACGCCAATCTTTATTCTGGCCTTTATACGCGCACGAAAAGCTTTTTCGATGAGTCCGAGCTGTCGTCGCATGGTCGTGCAGCCAGCGCGCGCGAACGCGAATTGCTGGCGCCTTTTCCCGATGCGGTGCGCGCCGATATTCTTGAAGGCGGCTGGAATCCGCCGCAAAATGATGGCAGCGGTCGTGATCGCGCCGTGGCGCGTCGTGCGCTCGATCTGCTCGCCGCCGCCGGCTATCGGCTTGAAGGCGATCGTCTGATCAAGGACGGCGAGCCCGTCTCTTTCGAGATTATGGTCAAGGACCGCGCGCAGGAGCGCCTCGCGCTGAATTACGCCTCTTCTCTCCAGCGCATTGGCGTCGAGGTGCGCGTGCGGCTGGTCGATGAGGTGCAATATCAGCGTCGGCGCCAGAAATTCGAATTCGATATGATGATCGGCCAATGGCTGGCCTCGGCCTCGCCCGGCAATGAGCAGCGCAATCGCTGGGGCTCGGCGAGCGCGACGCAGGAAGCCTCGTTCAATCTTGCCGGCGCGGCCTCGCCGGCGATTGACGCCATGATTGCGGCGCTGCTCGCGGCGCAGGGGCATGATGATTTCGTCGCCGCCGTGCGCGCCTATGACCGCGTGCTGCTGTCGGGCTTTTATGTCGTGCCCTTGTTCCACGCCTCCGAGCAATGGCTCGCCCATTCAAAGGACATCGCGCATCCTTCGCGGCCGCCGCGCTATTCGGCGCCGATGTTCAACCCGACGCTTGAAGCGTGGTGGTCGGTTCGTCCCTGATGGCTGTTCGTCGTCTCGATCCCGTTCTCGTCGATCGCATTGCGGCTGGTGAAGTCGTCGAGCGGCCCGCCGCTGCGGTGAAGGAGCTGGTGGAGAACGCGCTCGACGCCGGCGCAACGCGCATCGACGTCGCCATTGAAGCCGGCGGCCGCAAGCTGATCCGCGTCATCGACGATGGTTGCGGTATGGACGAGAACGATCTCGCGCTGGCCGTGGAGCGTCATGCGACATCGAAAATTCCCGATGGCGATCTGACCAATATCGCCACGCTCGGGTTTCGTGGCGAGGCGCTGCCGTCGATCGCCGCGGTCGCCGATCTCACCATCGATACGCGCGCCGTCCATGCGCCGCATGGTTTTTCGATTCGTATAGAGGCTGGCGATAAACGCGGCCTGACCGCCAGCAACTGGCCACGCGGCACGCGCATTGAGGCGCGCGAATTATTCGCCGCCACGCCGGCGCGCCTGAAATTTCTTAAAACCGACCGCACCGAAACGGCGGCGGTCGTCGATGTTGTCAAGCGACTGGCGATGGCGCATCCGCAGGCGCGGTTTGCGCTTGCCGCCGACGATGGCGCACTGTTCGATTATCCGGCATGCGGCGCCGATGCGGCCGGGCGCGCACGACGCATTGCGCAGGTGCTTGGCGAGGAATTTCGCGCCAACGCTTTTGAGATCACGGCGGAACGCGGCGAGGTGCGCCTGAGTGGACTGGCGGGTCTGCCGACCTATCATCGCGGCAATGCGCAATGGCAATATGTTTACGTCAATGGCCGGCCGGTGAAGGACAAGCTCTTCAGCGGGGCCATTCGCGCCGCCTATATGGATTTTCTCGCGCATGATCGTCATCCGGCGCTGGTGTTGTTCATCGATTGCGATCCGCGCAGCGTAGACGTCAATGTGCATCCCGCCAAGGCCGAAGTGCGTTTCGCCGATCCCGGTTTGGTACGCGGACTGGTGGTGGGCGCGCTGAAACAGGCGCTCGCCGAAAAAAGCCATCGCAGTTCAAGCAGCAGCGCCCGTGCGGCGATTGATATGCTGTCGCGTTCGGCGGCGGCGTCCGGCCCCGCGTCGTCGTCCGCCTGGCGGGCGCCGCCGCCGGCGAATTGGGATTTGCGTCAATCGCCCGCCGCGCCATCTGGTTTTTCAGAGCGCGCGCAGGCGGCGTTCGATGTCGGCGCGCCGGTGGCCGATGCGCGCCCTCATGAGATGGCGTCATTGTCAGAAGAGCAGTCGTTTGGCGCCGCGCCGCCTGACTCTGCGCCGCTTGGCGCTGCGCGCGCGCAACTGCATGAAACCTACATCATCGCGCAAACCCATGATGGGTTGGTGATCGTCGATCAACATGCGGCGCATGAGCGCCTTGTCTATGAAAAGCTCAAGCGCCAGCGCGCCGAAAACGGCGTGGCGCGGCAGATCTTGCTGATTCCCATCGTCGTTGATCTGGATGAGGCGCGCATGAACGCGTTGGCGCCGGCGTTGGACGAGCTTGCCGCCTTGGGCCTCGTGCTGGAGCCCTTTGGACCCGGCGCCGTTCTGGTGCGTGAAGCGCCGTCCATTCTCGGCGCGGTCGATCACAGACGACTCGTCGCCGACATCGCCGATTTGCTCGCGGAGGATGGCGACGCGCGCGGCCTGTCGCGTCGTCTCGATCATGTGCTGGCGACCTGCGCCTGTCATCATTCGGTGCGCGCCGGCCGGCGGTTAAGCGCGGCTGAGATGAACGCGCTGCTGCGCGAGATGGAGACGACGCCGGGCGCGGGTCAGTGCAATCACGGCCGGCCGACCTATGTCGAACTCAAGCTCGCCGATATCGAGAAATTATTCGGGCGGAAATAATTTATCGACGCCACTCTTTCTGTGTGCAGGAATTGAACATCGCCCTGCGGCCGCTATTTCAGACTAATGTGGAGGAAATCATGACCGCAGGCGTATCCCGTCGGGCGCTTTTGATTGGCGGCGCTTTTTGCGTCTCGACTATATCCCGCAGCATCGCCGCAACGCGTGTGGAGATCGAGCAGTTTGACGCCAATGGCGTCAGCACAGGCGTTGCGGCGCTGGACAAGATCGTCAAATCCGACGTCGAATGGCGTGCGCAGCTTTCACCGCGCGCCTATGACGTGATGCGTCATGAAGGCACCGAACGCGCCTTCGCCGGCCCATATTGGGATGATCACGCTGACGGACTTTATCGCTGTCTTGGCTGTGAAACGGCGCTGTTCGATTCAAAAACGAAATTCGATTCCGGCACCGGCTGGCCGAGTTTCTATGCGCCGGCCTCGAAACATAATGTCGTCGAGATGGTCGACTCTTCCTTCGGCATACGCCGCACAGCGGTGTCTTGCGCGCGCTGCGACGCGCATCTGGGGCATGTGTTTACGGATGGGCCGAGGCCGACAGGTCTGCGTTACTGCATCAATGGCGTCGCGTTATCTTTTGCGCCGCGCGGCGCAAAAGAGACGGCGCGATGAGAAAGTTATGCTTCATCGGCATCGTCGCCCTGCTCGCGACGACGTTCGCCCGGGCGGAAACCGCGATAAGCCTGCCGCCGCCAATTTATGATCCGGCGCCAGCGACGTCATCGATACAAAAAATCATTGTCGCCGGCGGTTGTTTCTGGGGCGTGCAAGGCGTGTTCCAGCATGTCGTCGGCGTGTCGCGCGCCGTCTCGGGTTATGCGGGCGGAGACAAGTCGACAGCGCATTACGCGCGCGTCAGTCAGGGCGACACGGGTCATGCCGAGGCGGTCGAAATCACCTATGATCCCCGTCGCGTCAGTCTGGGCGCTTTACTGAGGGTTTTTTTCTCTGTGGCGCATGATCCGACCCAACGCGATCGTCAGGGGCCTGATACGGGAACCCAATACCGTTCGGCGGTTTTTGTCTCGGACGAGACGCAGGCGAAAATTATTCGTGAATACATCGCTCAGCTTGGCGCGAGTCATGTTTTTGCCGGACCGATCGTCACGCGCATCGAGGCTCTGAGCCGCTTTTATCCGGCGGAGCCCTATCATCAGGACTATCTCATCCGGCATCCCGACGCGCCCTATGTCGCTTTTAACGATTTGCCGAAGATCGAAAATTTAAGAACCGTCTATCCCGACTTGTGGCGGGAGACGCCTGTACGCGATCCGGGCGCGTCGCCGCGGGATGCAAGCCTTCATCGGCAATCGCAATAACGACTATCCGAAGAGCCGCTGAAAAAAGCCTTTCGGCTTTTCGGGCGACGGCGCCTGAGCGGCCGCTTCGGCCCGTGCACGGGCTTCGGCGCTTTCGGTTTGCGCGCGCGCGACCAGGGCGGCGAGCACAATGGCGTCTTTTGATGGCAGCCAATGATCGCCCTGTCGCCACGCCAGATAATCCGCCAGCGCTGTCGCCGCTTCGGCGTCGTCATTGGCGATGAAATGCGTCTGCGCTTCCGCCAGCGCCGCGGCGTCGCCGAGCCGCCGCGCGGCTTTGATCGTTTCGCTCCATGATTCGCGCTCGATTGGCGGTGCGATGCGGGCGTCGCGCAACGCCGCTGTATCTAAGCTGTTGGCGAGAAGCTTTTGCAGGAAAGACGCTTGCGTTTCGGCATCCATTTCTCCGGACGCCATGCCGGTTAATCCCAGTGCGGCGAGCGTGCGCGTCAACAATGCGGGCGTTGTCCGGCTATCGCGCAGCATCGGCGTCGTTTCTGCGTTGATCAGCGCGCCGGCGCGCGCGAGCGCAGCGGCGAGCGCAGGATCGGCGACATAATTTGCATAGCCGCCTGCAGCCGCCCCCATGCCGGCGCGTGCGGCGAAGCTCGTCTGCATCAGCGGCTCGAACAGCTCCCATTTGCTGGCGTTGTCAAAACGCTCCTTGATATTGGCGCGGGCCAGCATGGCGTTTAATGCGGCGATGAATTTGTCGCGTCGGCTGCGCATGGCGCTGGCGCGTTCGGCGACCGCGCGCGCCGCCGCGCCGCTGGTGGTTTTCGCCGCACTGGTCGCGCGTCGCAGCATATCGTCGAGCAGCGGATCGTCGTCGCTGAGACGGCGGGGCGCCAGCGCGTCGCTTTCAACACGCAGCAAACGCACGAAGGGCGATCCGCCGGGGTCGGCGGGCGCGACGCCGAGATCGCCCTGCGACGCTGAGGGACAGACAAGGCCAATGTCGTCGCCAAGCGCGGCGCCATAATAATCAATCTCGATGGTTTCGCCGCTGGGCGCGCCCGCGCGATTGACGCCTGCACGTCGCACGGCGACGCCGGCCGCGTCGGTGGCGTCGGGATCAAGGATCAGATTGAGCAGGTTGACGACGACAATCGCTTCGCCAGCCTCGACAGCGTCGGGATGTTCTGCCGGATCGCCTGTCGCCTGACGAATATCCTCGAAGGTGAGCGGGTCGATCACCGGTTCGCCCGCCTGCTTCTGCGCCTGCGTCCAGCTGTTCAGGCGCTGTCGCTGTCGCAGCGCCATCGCGACGGAAACGCGGCCAAGCAGCGTTGCGCTTTCTTCGAGCGACTCGGCGAGCCGCAATCGCAGTACGGCGCGCGGCGCACCATTTTCGGCAAGCCAATGCTGCATGATCGCGAAGGGCGCATCACGCGTATCGATGGCGGTTTCGGCGTCATAGGGCTTGGCTTCAAGCACGAGCCGGTTTTGCTCAACCGGATATTCTTGCGTCGCCGGCGAAAGGCGCGCCAGCACGACGCCGTCATCCATCTGCGTGACAGCGCGACGCTGGCCAATCGCCCAGATCAGACGCGTTCCCGCTGCTGCGATTTGTTCGCGCGCCAGCCGGTCAAGATCGCCACGCGCCGAGAGCGTCGTCACGCGCAAGCCCACGGCCTCGCCGCCGCCCGGCTCGGGCGCGAGCAGCGTCAACAGCCGCCAGTCATTGGCGGCCGGCTGATCTGGCCCGCGACAGAGTTCGACAACCAGTTGCGCGCCATCGGGCGCAGTGAAGCGCAGAAAATGATGATCGGGCGGCAGATCAATAAAGATGATGCGGCTGCGCCAGCGCGCGTTGTCGATCACATCGATGAGCGTGGCGGCGTGATGGAATGCGTCATCCTGCGCGGAGACGATGGTCAGTTGTGGATGCGGCGCATTTTCGCGCGCGCCGTCATCGCTGTCGAAAAAGCCAAGCGCCAGCCGTCGGCCGCCATCCCAGAAATAGTCGAGTTGTTCTTGCCACATCTTGACGGCGTCCTGATGAGCGGAGCGGGCGGCTTTTGATCGAGCCCGCTGCGCAATTGGTGCGCAGCGGGCCGTTCGCCCTGGTTCGGCGGATCAGTGACTGCGCGGCGGCAGGATCGGCAGCGTCACTTCCGGCTGATGGCCGGTCAGCGATTTCAGGAAGGCGACAATCTTATGCGTTTCGTCATCGCTGAGCTTTGCGCCCAGTTGCGACTCGCCCATGACCGAAACAGCTTTCGAAAGCTCGAAGGTGGCGCCGCTGTGGAAATAGGGCGCCGTCAGTTCGACATTGCGCAGCGACGGCACCTTGAAGGCGTATTTGTCGGTGACGTTTTTCGTGACCGCGTAACGGCCAAGATCGTCAGCGGGCAAATATTCCGGCGGCGGCGGCGCGACCACGCCAAATTTCGCATAGCTGGCGCCGCCAACGTTCACGCCATTGTGGCAACCGGCGCAGCCCTTATCGATAAAGAGCTTGAGGCCGTCTTTCTGTTCATCCGACAATGCTGTCGCATCGCCGGTGAGCCAGCGATCAAAGGGCGCGTCCGGCGTGATCAGCGTGCCTTCAAACAGCGCAATGGCGCGGCCGACATTGTCATAGACCAGGGGGTCGGAATCGTCCGGGAAGGCTTTCTTGAACGCCTCGACATAGGCCGGCATGGATTTGAGTTCATCGATCGCGCGCTGCTTGTTCGCCGAGAGTTCGATCGGATTGATCGCCATCGGTCCGCCGCGCGTTTTCAGCATCGCTTTCGGATTCGCCATCACCGAATTGACGACCTGATCCTTGAGGTCGTTGGTGCGGCCGTCCCAATATTGCGATTTGTTGAAAACGGCGTTGAGAACCGTCTGCACTTCGCGGCCGGCGAGCTGCGCATTGTGTCCGCCAGAGAGCGCGCCGCTGTCGACGCCGCCGAGGCTGAGATTGTGACAGGTGGCGCAGCTGATCTCGCGATTGTCGGACAGGCGCGGTTCAAAGAACAACATCCGGCCCAGAGTCAGTTTTTCCGCCGTCGCCGGATCACCCGGAATGGCCGGCGCGGTTTTGGGAATCGGCTCGAACAGTTTTTTCGCTTGATCCCGCAGCGCGTCGTCGGCGCGGGCCGGCGCGCCGATGGCGGTCGTTATCGCCAGGGCCGCAAATAGGGAAGCGATCGCCGAAACACGCATGTCAAATTCCTCGTCGAGCCGATGAAAGGCAATAGTTTTCCTAATACCACATTTTGCCGGCGCGGAGGCGCGCGCGTCGGCAAAATTTGCGGATGTTTACTGACTGGCCCAGAGAACGCGGGCGATCCAGCTCACTTCTTCGCTGGGCAGGATCCGGTCCGGGTGATCGGGATTGAAGGAGCGCAACTCGACTGTCCGGGTGGTCTGGCGTTTCAATTCCTTGGCCATGACTTCGCCTGCGGTGGTTCGCACCACAACGCGGTCGCCGCGTCGCACCGGCGCGGATGGCGAGACCACGACAATGTCGCCGTCGCGATAGAGCGGGGTCATCGAGTCGCCCGAAATTTCGAGCGCGTAGGAATGTTCGTCAGCGTCGGCGAGAATATCGATTTCCTCCCAGCCATCGCCAATGACGCGCCCGGATTCGTCGAAATAGCCCTCGGCGCCCGCCTGGGCGAGGCGCAGCAGCGGCCGGGTGTGGCGTGGCCTTGGGCCGGTTGTCGAAATCAGGCCAATGAATTCTTCAAGACTGGCGCCGGTCGCCTGCAGGACTTTGGCGATGGATTCGGTCGAGGGCCAGCGCTCGCGGCCGCTCGGGGTCTTGCGCTTGGAGCGATTAAACGTTGTCGGATCGAGGCCGGCCTTGCGCGCCAGGGCTGAGGGCGAGAGTCCATGGCGCGCGCCGAGGCCATCGATCGCCACCCAGATCTGATCATGCGAAAGGACAGTATTCATTGTATTTCCGATTTGATGCGTAAATATTCCTACTAATAGGAATACATCTTGTTTGCGCCGGGCGCAACAGGAAAGTCACGCATTATTTTCGTCCGGCGTTGGATCAGCGGCCGTCGCGCCGCCGGAGATCCGCCGCAGGGCCTGGGCGCGCTTGATCTGGAGCTTGTTGCGCTGTGCGCTCAGGCGCGCCTGCGCCTCTTTGCCGGTCGGCTGCAAAATTTTGCGGAATTCGTCGCGCTTCTCATGAATCGAGGCGATCACATAGCCCATGGGCACGCCAATATCGACCAGCACGGTTTCGGCGAGTTGCAGACTCGCTTCGATGGTTTCGGGAATCGCGTCGCTGGCGCCCAGACGATAAAGCGCTGTCGCATGATCCGCGTCGCGCGCCCGCGCGACAATGACCAGATCTTCCCGGATCTCATGGGCGAGCCGGACAATCTCCTCCGCCGCCTGCGCTTTGTGAACGGTGACGACAAGCGCGCGCGCCTGCTCCAAGCCGCAACGCAGAAGAAAATCGCGCCGCGAGGCGTTGCCCCAGTAAATTTCAACGCCCTTCTCGCGTTCGTCGGCGACGATCGAGACATTGTCCTCGACAGCGACATAGGGAATGTCGTGACGCGACAGCATATCGCCGACGAGCCCGCCAATCCGGCCGAAACCAACAATCATGACGCGATCGCTGGCGATCTGCGTTTCCGGTGCAAGATGCGCATATTCCAGCGCATCATCGTGTGCGTTGCGTTGCGATAGTCGTGCGCCAATCCTTCCCATCAGCGGAATGAAGAAAATCGTCAGCGTGACGACGACCATGGCGTCGGCGCCGAAATGGCCGGGCAATACGCCAGCTGTCATCGCCGAGGTCAGCAAGGCGAAGGCGAATTCGCCGCCGGGCGCCAGCAGCAACGCGGCTTCAAGGGCGGCGGCGCGCTCGACGCCAAACAAGATCGCCAGCGCAAAAATGATCACCGCCTTCACCGCGATCAATCCAAGCGCATTCACCACCACCGGGCCGGGATCGGCGAAGAGCGCGCCGATGTCGAGACCGGCGCCGATCGACACGAAGAACAGGCCCAGCAAAAGCCCTTTGAAGGGCTCGATCGTCACTTCGATTTCGCGCCGAAATTCGGTTTCCGCCAGCAGCAGGCCGGCGATAAAGGCGCCCAGGCCCATCGACAGGCCGGCCGCCGCCGTCACCAGCGCCTCGCCGACGACAACCAGCAGACAGGCGGCCATAAACAGTTCGGTCAGTTGCGCGGCGGCGACAAGACGGAACAAAGGCCGCAGCAGCAGGCGGCCGAAAATGATCAGGCCGGCCAGCGCGGCGAGCGCCGGCAAAAAGGTGGAGAGCGCCGACTGTAAATCGAAACCATCGCCGCCTTGCGCCAGCACGGAAACGAAAAACAGCGCTGGCGCGACCATCAGATCCTGCAGCAACAGCACGGCGAAAGCGACGCGACCGGGCGCTTTATTCAGTCGGCGTCCTTCCGAGAGCACCGGCATGACGACAGCGGTTGAAGACATCGCCAAAGCGACGCCCATCAGAATTGACGGCGCCAAGGCGACGCCAAACCAGAAATGCCCGATCGTCGCCAGCACCGCGCCGCAGATGAACACCTGCGCGAGCCCAAGGCCGAAGACAAGCTCGCGCATGCGCGTGAGCCGCTCCCAGGAGAGTTCGAGGCCGATCATGAACAGCAGAAAAACGAGGCCGAACTCGGCCAGATTTTTGACGCCCTCGATGTCGGCGATGGTGAAGAGCGCGGCGATGCTGTCCGCCGGCGCATATTTGCCAAGGCCAGATGGGCCGAGCGCCGCGCCGGCGATCAGAAAACCCAGAACCGGGCTGACGCGCAAACGATGGAACAGCGGCACGACGACGCCGGCGGTGGCGAGAAACACCAGTGCTTCGCGATAGGATTCGAAATGCACAGCGTTCGACATCTCGCCTCTTTATGTCGGCTCGTTCCGACTCTGTCGGAACCGTCAACGCACTATCGCATGAAAATGCGCCGCGTGAACGGCGAACGATGTGGGTGGAGATGAAATATTACGGGGCGAGCAACAGCCAGCGATAAACGTCGAGCGTGGCGTGTTGCATTTCCTCGATGGAAAAACGCCGACGAACATGCTCGCGCGCGCGCAACGACAAGGCGTCGTGCGCGGAGGCTTGCAGGCTCAGCGCTTCATGAATCGCCGTCGCCAGCGCGGCGGGATCGCTGGGCGATATGCGCCAGCCTGTCGTCAGATGATTTGGCGTATCGGGCGCGGACAGAACAATTTCAGCAGCGGCGCCGATGTCGGAGACAATCACCGGCGCGCCCATCGCCTGCGCCTCGACGGCGATGCGTCCAAAGGCTTCGGGCGTCGTCGCCGGCGCAGCGACGGCGGCGGCGGCGAGATAGGCGGCGGGCATATCGTCGCAATGGCCGACCATGCGCACGACATCGGCGACGCCGGCGCGTTTGATCTGGGCTTCGACTGTTTTGTGAAAGGCTTCGCTGTGCGCGTCGCCGGCGAGGATCACTTTGCAATCATGCGCCGCGCCCTGTGCGGCAAGCAGCTTGACCGCTTCAATGATGACACCATGACCTTTGCGCGCAGATAGCCGCGCCGGCATCAGCACGACGCGCTCATGCTGCGCGACGCCCCATTGCGCACGCAACCGTTCAACGCGCGCCGGATCGACGGCGGCTGGTGAAAACAGCCGCAGATCCACGCCGCGCGGAATGACGAACAGCCGATTGGCGACCGATGGATCGAGGTCGAGGATGCGGCGCGCGGTGAATTCCGAATTGGCGATCACGGCCTGTCCCGAGGCCATGATGGCGTTGTAGCGCAGCTTCATCGCCGAGGCGCCGGAATAGGCGCCATGATAGGTGGTGACGAATTTCACGCCCGCCTGACGCGCTGCGAAATAGGCGACCCAGGCGGAAGCACGTGAGCGCGCATGAAGAATATCGACGCCTTCATCGCGCAGAATGCGCGCCAGCCGTACCGAATTCAGCATCATCTGGACCGGGTTTTTTGATCCGGCCGGAAACGGCAGCCAGACGCCGCCCTTGGCCTGCAGTTCGCTCACCATGCGGCCGCCCTGTGCGGCGACAAGACTGCGGGCGCCGACATTGGCCAATGCTTCGGCGACGTCAATCGCCGTGCGCTCCGCGCCGCCAGACTGCAGGTCGGGCACGATCTGCAAAATCGTGCGGCCGGCGAGGAGCGGATCGGCGCCGGCGGGCGTGTCGGAATAGGGCGTCATCGGAGCGTTCGAAGCGAGCATGTCAGTCCTCTTGCTCGCAGCATCCTGCATTTTGGTTTATTAACTATGAGCGAAATTGCAGTTTTCAATAAATCTCCGACATGATCGACGACGCCGCGCCTGACTTTCTCACAATTCCCAATCCTGCCGGCGGACCTGCCTGGCGGATCGCCCGACGTTTGACGCCAGCGACGCGGCCGGACGCCGGGCCTGGTCTGGTCTGGCTCGGCGGCTTCGCGTCGGACATGAGCGGGACCAAAGCGCAATTTCTCGCCGAACGGGCGCAGGCGCAGGGGCGCGCCTGCCTGCGGTTCGATTATTCCGGCCATGGCGCGTCGGACGGGCGATTTAT
>JALRFG010000089.1 GCA_023253795.1 Methylocystis sp. | reverse complement strand
GAACGAATATGATCACTGCCCGATGCTGATTGGCGCCGCCGCCACCCGCAACGAACGCGCCAACGAAGCACTCGCGGTGATCGAAGAACAGGTGCGCGATTTTGCCGAACATGGCCCAACCGAAGACGAGCTCGACAAGGCCAAAAAATATCTGATCGGCTCCTACCCGCTGCGCTTCGACACCTCGACAAAAATCGCAAGTCAGCTCGTCAATCTGCAACTCGACGAGCTGGAGCCGTCCTATCTCGACGAACGCAACGGCCGCATCGCCGCCGTTGGTCTTGACGACTGCAAGCGCGCCGCAAAAAAACTACTGGGCGATGGCGGGCTTCTGGTGACGATGGCCGGGCGACCGACGCAGGCGTAACGCTCTAGCGAGACAACGCGCGCACGCCGGCGACGAGTCGTCCGACGCCTTCCGTCGCCGTCGACGCGTCCAGCGCGCCATAGGCGATGCGCAATGTGCATCCCTGCATCAGGCCAAAAGCGTCGCCAGGTATGGCGGCGACGCGATGCGCGCAAATAAGCTGCGTGACATAATCGAGCGGCGTCCGCGACGTTTTCGGCTGCAGCAGAAAATATAATGCGCCCTGCGCCGCCGGAATCTCAGCAAGTCCGTCATGCGCCAGCGTCATCAATTCTTCGCGCACCTTTGCGCGTGTCTGCGCCAGCGCGCGCACATGATCCGCGACCCATTCACGCCCCGCCGACAATGCGCCTGTCGCCGCCATTTGCGAAATCGCCGGCGGACAGATGATAATCGTGTCCTGAATTTTGGTCATCGCCGCTTCGATCGCCGCCGGATAGACGGCCCAACCGATACGCCAGCTCGCAAAACCATAGGCCTTGGACATTGAATAAAGCGAAATGGTGTGCCCGGCGGCGCCGGGGATCGACGCTGGCGAAAAATGCCGCGCGCCGTCATAGGTGAAATATTCATAGGCCTCGTCATTGATATGAAAGAGGCCATGCTTGGCGCATAATTCGTTGACGGCGCGCAGATCGGATTCGGGGTAGACGACGCCGGACGGATTATTCGGCGACACCGTCACAATGGCGCGGGTGCGCGGCGTGATCGCCGCGCGCAAGGCGTCAATGTCGAGCTGATAATTCTTATCCGTCGGAACCAGCACGACGCGCGCATTGGCCATAGCGATGGCCATTTCGTGATTGAAGTAATAGGGCGTCGGCAAGATCACTTCGTCGCCGGGATCAAGGATCGCCAGCACGACGTTGAAAAACGCCTGATTGCCGCCGGCCGTCACCATCAGGCGATTGCCCTGCGCCGCGCCGACGACGACGCCATTTTCGTCGGAGAGCTTTTGCGTCAGCGCCGCGACCAGCGCCGGCAGGCCCGTCGCCGATTGATATTTATGATTTGCAGGATCGGCGCCGAACGCATTGATCGCCGCCAGCGCTTGCGGCGGCGGCGCATAATTCACGACGCCCTGACCAAGCGAAATCGTTCCCGGATTGTCGCGGATCAGCTCCGCGACGACGGGAATGATTGGCGTCTGAACAGACTGAAGGCGGCGCGAGTCGCGCATCTGCGGTCCCGTAGCGAGGGCCGCGCGCGGTCGCCTATTTCGGATCCTGCGGCAGCAGCGCCAGAAGATCGGCCATCTTCGGCGCGGCGGCGGGATTCATCATGCCCACGACATGATAGCCGGCGTCGACATGCAGCACTTCGCCGGTGACGCCGCGCGACATCGACGACAGGAAATACACGGCCGACTCGCCCACTTCCTCAATGCTGACAACGCGGCGCAGCGGCGCGTTATATTCGTTCCAGCGCAGAATGTAGCGGAAGTCGCCAATGCCCGAGGCCGCAACGGTCTTGATCGGTCCGGCGGAGATGGCGTTGACGCGAATGTTCTTTTGTCCGAGATCGGCCGCGAGATAGCGCACCGACGCCTCCAGCGCGGCCTTGGCGACGCCCATGACGTTGTAATGCGGCATCCATTTCTCGGCGCCGTAATAGGAGAGCGTCAGCAGCGAGCCGCCCTCGGGCATCAGCTTCTCAGCGCGCTGCGCCAGCGCCGTGAAGGAGAAGCAGGACACCAGCATCGTCTGGTTAAAGTTTTCGGCGGTGGTGTCGACATAACGGCCGTCGAGCTGATCCTTGTCCGAGAAGGCCAGGCAATGCACGACGAAATCGAGCTTGCCCCATAATTTCTCGATCTCGGCGAAGACCGCATCCATCGTCTCCGGCTCCGAAACGTCGCAACGGCCGATGACATGGGCGCCAAGCTCGGCGGCCAGCGGCTTGATCCGCTTCTCCAGCGCGTCGATCTGATAGGTCAGCGCGAGTTCGGCGCCGGCGTCGGCGGCCGCCTTGGCGATGCCCCAGGCGATCGAACGATTGTTGGCGATGCCGAGAATAAGGCCTTTCTTGCCGGCGAGAGCTCCGGCGAAGGGGGCAGGCGTGGCGGCTTGTGTCATCTCGGGCGTATCCATGTCTGGGGGCAATGCTTCGCGCCCTTTAGCGTGCTTTCCAGCGGAAAGAAACCCTCGCAACCCGCGCCGCCGCGTCGCAGGCGCGAACCGGGTCAGCGAAAAAAATCGCCCGGCGGCGCGGCGTCTGGCCCTTGGATAGTTCAGGGCTTTTGCCTATAGTGTCATAGGTTTTCTCTTTCGAGCGACCGTGTAGCCCCTCAATGCGCGTCAATAGTGAGATTCTCGCCGCTCTATCCGAGGCCACGCCCGGCCTGCGTCGCTACGCCCGCGCATTGGGCGCCGGCGCCGCCGCCGCAGTGGCCGACGGCCTGACGCAGAGCGCGCTGCAAAGCGTCGGCGCGCGTCTGTTTGCGCGAGAATTACGGCCGGCGGGACCGGAGGAGGCCCGGCTGGAGGCCTATATCGCCGTGACCGCCCTCGCCGCCCGCAAGCTGGTGGACGCGCCGCCGCCGGGGCCACGCCATCCGGCCATCGTCCATGGCCTCGCCGCCCTGCCCTTTGAGGAACGTGCGGTTTTGCTGCTGATTTCGCTCGAAGGTTTTGGCTATGACGCGACCGCCCGCATCGTCGGCGCCCCGCGCGAAAGCGTTCTGGCGTGGCTGCGGCGCGCTCGTCAGGCGCTGGCCAGCGACGCCGGCGCGCCAGCCGAGATGACCGAGACGACGGACGCCCCGCGCGCGCATCCGCAGGCGCCGCATCTGCGCGTTGTGAAATAGGACCGACGTGTCGCCGCCCTCCACCTTCGTCGACGAAACCGATCTGCACGCGCTGGTCGATGGCGAGCTCGATCCGGATCATCGCCGACGGGTCGAAGATCATTTGTTGCTGCATCCGGGCGACGCGGCGTTGGTCGAAGACTGGCGACGCCAGAACGCCGCCCTGCGCGCCGCTTTTGAGCCCATTGCGCTGGAAACCCCGCCATTGTCGCTGCGCACCGCCGCGACTCGCGCCGCCGCCCAGTCGCAGGGGCCGATTGAAACCGGCGCCACCCACTGGGGCCGGCCGAGCGGGACGCCGCGACCGCGCAGGATCGAGGATTTGCGCGTCCGACAACGCCGCCAGGCGGCCCTGATCTCCGCCCTGCTGCTGGTTTCGGGCCTGGCGCTTGCGGGGCTAGCGGCTTTTGTCTTCGCCGGCGGCCGCAGCGAGGCGCCGCGAGCGCCCGCCCCCACCGCTTTTTCGCAGGGCTATGTTTCCCGCGCCGGCCTCACCTATGCGACCTACACGGTGGACGCCCATCCGGTTGAATTCGATGCGACGCGGCGCGACGAGCTGGCCGATCGCCTGAAGACGCGGGTTGGCTTTTCACGCATTCCCGATCTCTCGGCGCAGGATCTGCGCCTGCTGGGCGGCCGCATCGTCCCCGGCGTCTCCGGTCCGGCCGGCTTTCTGATTTACGAACGCGCCGACGGCGGGCGCGTCGGGCTCTATTTCGAGCGCGCCGTATTCGCCGCCGCCCCCCCGGCGCCGCGCGGCGGCTTTGGCGTCACCGCCATCGAATGGCGCGCCGCCGACTTCGCCTTTGTGCTGGTTGGGCCCCTCCCGCCGGACGCCATGCAGGCGGCGGCCGAACGCGCCGCCGCGCTGGTCACGACGCCAACGCCCTGAGAGCCTTTTTCGGCGTCGCGCGCGAATCGGTTATGCAGAGACCAACCAGCGCCGCCGCACTCCCCACCGGCGATACAATCCAAAGGAGCAGTCCGTATGCGTCTCGACGCCATTTCGATCGGCGAAAACCCGCCGCATGAAGTCAATGTGGTAGTCGAGGTGCCGCTGGGCGGCGAGCCGATCAAATATGAGCTCGACAAGGCGTCCGGCACATTATTCGTCGACCGTTTTCTCTATACGGCGATGCGCTATCCCGGCAATTACGGCTTCATTCCCCACACGCTTTCAGACGACGGCGATCCCTGCGACGTGCTGATCGCCAACACGCGCCCGATCGCGCCCGGCGCCGTGATGTCGGTGCGGCCGATCGGCGTGCTGCGCATGGAGGATGAAGCGGGCGGCGACGAAAAAATCATCGCCGTCCCCTCAGCGCGTCTGACGCCGCGCTATGTCGATGTGCATAATTACACCGATCTGCAGGAAATGACCTGGCGGCGCATCGAGCATTTCTTTGTGCACTACAAGGATCTCGAACCCAATAAATGGGCGAAGATCGCTGGCTGGGGCGACGCCGAAGCGGCGCGCGCATTGATCACCAGCGCCATCGAGCGGGCCAAAAACGCCAAGTAAGCGCAAAGAGCATACACAAGAAGCGCGGCGCCGCCGACCTGGTTACAGTGGCGGCACGCGCGCGATGACGCCTTTGCGGAAAAACGCCGGCCGCTGCTTCCACGCGACAATGCCTGTGTCGCTCTCGGCATAGGCCTGCGCGGCGACGATCACATCGTCGACATGCGCGTCAACGTCGATATCGCCGATGACATAGGTCCATTTGCCGGGCGCGGCGAAGGAGATTGTCGCTGGTCGCTTACATACGGCGAGACAATCGACGGACTGCACGGCTATTTTGACGCCCTCGCCGCCGCATCGTGTGCTGAGCGCCTCGATCAGGCGTTCGCCGGGACGCGATGCGCCATCCTCGCCCGCTTTGCAGGCGCCACAGACAAAAATCGTCATTTGCGTTTCGGACATCGGCGATTCCACAAGATGCGTCAGGCCGCATCAGGAAAGATGCGGGGCCTCATACGACCTTGGTGGCGCGCTGTCCATGACGTCATGCGTCGACGTCCGACGCGAAACCGCGTCGCAGTAAATATTCAGGCGGCGTTGTCGCGCGTCAATCGACCTGTCCGCTCTGGCGGACGCATGGCGCGGCCAAGATGCTCGCACTGGGCGACGAGACGCGAAACGCTCTCCACCAGAATATCGCGCGTTTCCGTGCGCACCCCATGTTCGCGCAATTTGGCGAAGGCGCGCGACAGGGTTTCCTGCTTGACGCCGAGCAAGGCGGCGATCAGACGCTTGTCATAGGGCAGACGGAAGCGGCACTGCTCTTCGCCCGGCGGGCAAAGCGACAGAATGAAATTCGCCAGACGCAGATCGGCGTTCTGGGATTTCAGAGACTCGATCTCGGCGACCAGTCCCGCGATACGATTTTTGGCGTCCTGCTCTACGGCGGCGCCCAGCGCCGCAGATTCTTTGGCAAGACGCGCAAATCGCGCCGCCGGCACTTTGACGATGGTTGTGGGACCGACGGTCTCGGCGGAGACGCCATATGTCTCATCCGGGCCCATCACCGGCTCGACAATCGTCTCGCCATTGGCGCGAATGGCGATCAATGTTTCATCGCCGCCCGGCGCAATACGCATAAGTTTTACAAAGCCACTCAGGACAACAACGATCGAAACGATCGGATCACCCTGACGAAAGATCGTGACGCCAGCCTCGCAACTCTCCACTTTCGCCTCAAGCGCAAGCGTTGACAGCGTTTCATCGTCAATATTGGCGAAGAGCGGCAAATCACGCAGTGAAAAGGCTTCAGCGATTTTCAGACGATCGCCGCGACGCATGGCGCGCGCCTTTCGCGCGCCAAGACCAATGGTCAGATCATTCATGTCGGATCGCAAGGTCCGTGGCCTCCCTCAGCTCGCCATGGGCAGCCTGGGCATCCAGCCTGGGCTGATGCTGGCCGTTTCCCGAATGAAGCAGGATCGCCGCCGCTGACGATCTCGCTACCGGGAACAAGCAATTACTTGACTTATATCCACGCTAACGCGAATGCGCCGGAGACGAAAGCCGAAGCGGCGGGACAAACCGTCGCATGGCGCGTTAACCGTGACACAATACGCCTTATTTTTGCGCAGGCGCGCGCTCCAGCAGGAAAACCGCCTGCTCGCCCATCAAATTCCAGACCCACCATGGCGCATTGAAACGGATCGGCGCGCCCGTGCGATCAAGCGCCGCGCCGCGCACGATATAGGCGTCAAGCTCGCCAACCAGTTCGACAAAATCGCGAATGGTGCACAAATGAATATTGGGCGTATCGTGCCAGCTATAAGACAGATTGCCCGTCACCGGCATGCGACCCAGAAAAGCAAGCTGCGTGCGTACGCGCCAATGGCCAAAATTCGGGAAGGAGACAATGGCGCGACGACCAATGCGCAGCATGTTGCGCAAGGCCTCGCGCGGCTGGCGCGTCGCCTGCAGCGTCTGCGACAGGATCACATAATCAAAACCATCGTCAGGATAATCGACCAGATCCGTATCGGCGTCGCCCTGAATGACCGACAGTCCCTTCGCCACGCATTCATTGACGCCGCGCTGCGACAGCTCCACTCCGCGACCATCGACGTTTTTCTGCTCGGCCAGCAATTGCAGCAAGGCGCCATCGCCGCAACCGACATCGAGCACGCGCGCGCCCGGCTCCACCAGATCGGCGATCAACGCAAGATCGCGACGCGGCTTTGATGCGGACACATTCATGAGCGCGCGCCTTTCAGACCGCGTGCGGCGGCGGCGGATTCAAGAAAGCCGCGCGTCGTGGCGATGAACATCGGCTCATGTAGCAAAAAGGCGTCGTGACCCTTGTCGGATTCGATTTCGACGAAAGACACCGACGCGCCGCCGGCGTTCAGCGCATGTACGATGGCGCGCGAATCCGATGTCGGATAGAGCCAATCGGAATCGAAACCGACGACGCAGAAACGGGTTTTCGTATCCTTAAAGGCGCGCGCCAGCGAACCGCCGTAATCGGCGCCAAGATCGAAATAATCGCAGGCGCGAGTCACAAAGAGATAGGAGTTGGCGTCGAAGCGCTCAACAAAAGCCAATCCCTGATAACGCAGATAGTTCTCGACCTGAAAATCCGCATCGAATGAAAAAGTCGGCGCGCTGCGATCCTGAAGCTTGCGACCGAATTTACGTTGCAGCGCCGCCTCGGAAAGATAGGTGATGTGCGCCGACATGCGCGCCACCGCGAGGCCCTTTTCCGGCCGCACGCCCTGTTCGAGATAGCGTCCGCCGCGCCAGTCCGGATCCGCCATCACCGCCTGACGGCCGACTTCGTGAAAAGCGATATTTTGCGCCGAATGTTTCGCGGCCGTCGCGATCGGCATGGCGGCGAAAACCCGTTCGGGATAGCTCGCCGCCCACTGCAGCACCTGCATTCCGCCCATCGAACCGCCGGCGACGCAAAACAGCGTATCGATCCCGAGATGATCGACCAGCATCGTCTGCGCCCGCACCATGTCGCGGATGGTGACGACCGGAAAGTCGAGGCCATAGGGCTTTCCCGTCGCGGGATTGACCGAAGCCGGGCCCGTCGAGCCGAGGCAGCCGCCGATGACATTGGAGCAGATCAGGAAATAGCGATCGGTGTCGAAGGGCTTGCCGGGGCCGACCATC
>JALRFG010000088.1 GCA_023253795.1 Methylocystis sp. | reverse complement strand
GGGCCAGCGCCCGATGCTGGTCGAAATCCAGGCGCTAGTTGCGCCGACCTCGCTCGGCACGCCGCGCCGGGCCGTTGTCGGCTTTGACCAGAACCGCCTGTCGATGATCCTCGCCGTACTGGAGGCGCATGGCGGCCTCAAGCTCGGGATGCATGACGTCTATCTCAATGTCGCCGGCGGGTTGCGCGCCGACGAGCCGGCCGCCGACCTTGCCGCCGCAGCCGCGCTGGTCTCCTCGCTCTGCGGTGCCGTGCTGCCGCCCGATCAGACTTTTTTCGGCGAAATCGGCCTTTCCGGCGCGGTTCGGCCAGTCATCCACGCCGGGATGCGGCTGCGGGAGGCGGCGAAACTCGGCTTCCATCAGGCGGTGCTGGCGCAGGCCCAGCAAATCAACGACGACGAGCGCCGCGCCGGACTGACCCTGCGGCCCTGCGCCGATGTCGGCCAGCTTGTCGCGGCGATCGCACAAACCGCCGAACGTAAACGCGGATGACCGGGGACAGCGCCGGTTTCGGCTTTCCGCCCGGCCCCAACTTGCGCTAGAAGCGTCCCAGCCCAATTTCTGACCCAGCGACAACGCTGTGTCCGCTCATGCGACCGGGTCGCCGGCCTCCCGCTGGTTTCCGACAGACACGTTTTTCACGATTTACTTGCGTCAGGGCGAGGAGAAGAGGACAGAAATGCCTTCATATCTTGATTTGGCGGTGCTCGCCGCTGTTCTGGTCTCCGGTCTGCTGGCCATGCTGCGCGGCTTCACCCGCGAAGTGCTGGCAATCCTGTCCTGGGTCGCTGCGGCGGCGGCGGCCTACTACTTCTATCCGATGGTCCTGCCCTACATCACGCCGCATATCAGCAAGACGGAAATCGCGCTCGCCGCCGCCATCTCCGCAGTGTTCATCGTGTCGTTGATTCTGGTGTCGCTGGTGACGGTGAAACTCTCCGACATCATTCTCGACTCGAAGATCGGCGCGCTGGATCGCACGCTGGGTTTCGTTTTCGGCGCCGTGCGCGGTCTACTGCTCGCGATTGTCGCCTTCGTTTTCTATAGCTGGCTTGTCAGCGACGCGAACCAGCCGGTCTGGGTGCGCAACGCCCACACAAAACCCATTCTTCAGGCGGGCGGCGAAAAGCTGCGCGAACTGTTGCCTGACGACATCGACAGCATCGTCGCCAAGATCAAGGCGAAGAAGGCTTCGGTGACCGAGACGCCGCCGGCTGAATCGGAAAACCCGGTCTCGGAAACGCCGCCGGCTGAAGCCGCGCCGGCGCCGACGGAGCCAGCTCCCGCACCGGCGACGCCAGCGGCGCCCGCCGGCGCCAACTAAACCGCCAGAACGGCTGGCGCGACGACGTGGTGACGTCTCGCGCCAACCGACGCATAATCTGATGACAACGGCCACCGTGGCCATGACGACGGAACAACGGAGTCCCCGATGCAGCAGGACAGCAGCCTCACGGAGCCGATGACCGACGATCTCGATGGCGATCGGTTGCGCGAATATTGCGGCGTATTCGGCGTTTTCGATTTTCCAGAAGCGGCCGCAATCACCGCGCTGGGCCTCCACGCGCTACAACATCGCGGACAGGAAGCGGCCGGCATTGTTTCTTTCGACAACGGGCGCTTTCATGGCGAACGTCGGCTTGGCCTCGTTGGCGATCATTTCTCCAAGGAAAGCACCATCCGTCGCCTGCCCGGCGCCGCAGCTGTCGGCCATGTGCGCTATGCGACGACCGGCGAGACGGTGTTACGCAACGTCCAGCCGTTGTTCGCCGAACTCAACAGCGGCGGCTTCGCCGTTGCGCATAACGGCAATCTGACCAACGCCCAGACGCTGCGCCGCGAGCTTATCCGCGAAGGCGCGATCTTCCAGTCCACCTCCGACACGGAAGTGCTCCTGCATCTGGTCGCGCGCAGCCGTAAAACCCAGCTCATTGATCGCTTCATCGAAGCGCTTCGCTCCATTGAGGGCGCCTATTCGCTGGTGGCGCTGACCAATAAAAAACTGATCGGCGCACGCGATCCGCTGGGCATTCGCCCGCTGGTGATCGGCGAACTCGACGGCAAATATATTCTCGCCTCCGAAAGCTGCGCGCTGGACATCATCGGCGCGCGCTTTGTGCGCGATGTCGAGAATGGCGAGATCGTCGTCATCTCGGAGAACGGCCTCGAAAGCCTGCATCCGTTTCCGCCGCAGCCGATGCGCCCCTGCATCTTCGAATATATTTATTTCGCGCGACCCGACTCCGTTGTGCATGGCCGTCCTGTCTATGAGGTGCGCAAGGCGATGGGCGCCGAACTCGCGCGCGAACGTCGCATCATCGCCGATGTTGTTGTTCCAGTCCCGGATTCGGGCGTGCCCGCGGCGCTGGGTTATTCGCAGGAATCCGGCATACCGTTTGAGCTTGGCATCATCCGCAATCATTATGTCGGCCGCACCTTCATTCAGCCGACGCAATCGGTGCGCGAGGTCGGCGTGCGCATGAAGCACAGCGCCAATCGCTGCGTTGTCGAAGGCAAGCGAGTCATTCTGATCGACGATTCCATCGTGCGCGGCACGACCTCGGTAAAAATCGTGCAGATGATGCGCGACGCCGGCGCGACGGAAGTGCATTTTCTGATTTCCTCGCCCCCAATCACCAATCCGGATTATTACGGCATCGACACGCCGCAGAAAGACAAGCTGCTCGCCGCCACGCATACGCTTGAGCAGATGCGCGCCTATATTGGTTGCGACTCGCTCGCCTTTCTTTCTGTCGATGGCATCTATCGCTCCATGGGCTATGAGGGACGCGACCCGCAACGGCCGCAATTCACCGATCATTGCTTCACGGGCGATTATCCGACGGCGCTGACCGATCTCGCCGGCGAAAATCGCGCGCAATTGTCTCTGCTTGCTGAGGCGAGCTGATCGGCCTTCGCGTCGATCTGTTTCAACACATTTCTGTACGGCCCAAGTGACTTCATCTTCTCCCCGTATTGCGCTGGTGACCGGCGCCTCGCGCGGCATTGGCCGGGCGCTGGCGCTGGAACTGGCGCGTGACGGCGCGCATGTCGTGGCGCTTGCGCGCACACAGGGTGGGCTGGAGGAACTCGACGACGAGATCCGTGCGCTGGGCGGCGCCGCAACGCTGGTTCCCTGCGATCTCGCCGATTTCGACGCCCTCGATCGTCTTGGGGCCACCCTGTTCGAGCGCTGGGGCAAGCTCGACGTCCTGGTGGGCAACGCCGGCTTGCTCGGCGTGCTGACGCCGCTGGCGCATGTCGATCCCAAAGAGTGGAACCGCGTGATGGCGGTGAACGTCACCGCCAACTGGCGGCTGATCCGTTCAATGGACCCGCTGCTGCGCGCCTCAGGCGCCGGACGCGTCGCCTTCATCACCTCCAGCGTTGGTCATCGCGCGCCAATGCGGGCCTATTGGGGACCTTACGCCATCTCCAAGGCGGCGATGGAGGCGCTAGCGCGGACCTATGCCGTCGAAACAGCGGACACGGGCACAACCGTCATGGTCGCAAATCCCGGCGCGTTGCGCACAAAGATGCGCGCGCAGGCTTTCCCCGGCGAAGACCCCAACAAACTGAAGACCCCGCAAGAATTCGCAAAAAAATGCCTCGCGCTGTTACGGCCAGAATGGACCGACAGCGCGAGGCTTTATGATTTCCCCACCGACAGCCTGAAGGATTTCCCGGCGCCGGCGTGAAAGCGCGGCGCGAACGCCGCGCCAATGATTAGTGCTTGTGATTAGTGCTTGCGGGACTTCTTCGCCTTCTTCGGCTCGGGCGGGGCCGGCGGCGGCACATAGGTCAGCACCAGCTTTTCGACGCCGGCGTTCCAGCCCAGTCCCGAACCCGCCTCAATGCTGAAAGGCTGCAGCGAGAACGTATTGTTGGAGCCGCCGACGAGCATCGCGCCGCCGCCGCCAACGCCAATCTTGCCGGAGACGCCGCCGCCGGCATATTCACCCGCGAGCGCGCCGGGGCCGACCGGCTGCGAGGTCTCGGCGACAACGCCCCAACCCAATTCGCCCTGACCATTGATCGTAATATTCGGACCGACCTTGGTCAGCACGCCGGTGTAATGCGCCGGCTCAGCGCCTTCCTTGGAATCCCGATAGTTACAATAGACCTGCTGATTTTCGACCAGAACGGTCAGACTATTGCCCTGCAGTTTGCATTGCAGTGTGCCGACGCGGTCGCCGGCGAAAGCCGCGGCCGGAGCCATCAGCGCCAACACGCCCGCCGCGCCAAGCGCGCGCGTCAAACCAGACTTGATCGTCATGCAACACTCCTTCGTTTGCGTCATTAATTGGCCATAGCAGCGACCTACGACGCCTCTATGACCCAATGATCATGCGTAATGCGCCCAATATAATACCGATGCGGGCGCATATGTAGGGGGGAGGCTTGCCCTGCGACGCTAATTCACACCCACAGGACGCGATGGCTTCGTCTCTACCGCCAAGGCTCATGGCCACAGCCGTCTCGCCGACTCTCGCAGCAAACCGACCTGTTTCATGGTCGAGAGATTGGACTCATTTTCTTCGAGCAAGACCATATCGGCGTTGCGCAGATTTTCATCCAGTTCGTCGGATTCCGCCGACACGCGATCGCCATTGCCGGTTTCGCCCGGCGGGCGTCGATAATGTCCCAGTTCGACGCCATTATCTTCGGTGCGCATGAAGAACCAGTAATCGATCTGCGGCGGACATGGCGCCAGCATCGCCGCCGCCAGTAGTTGATGAACGAAACTGCCGCCCATCGCCAAAAGACGCGGCGGACTGGCGCAGGCGCCAACCGGCTGGACTGGCGCAATATCGGTGGTCGGATAATCCAGATCCGGCCGCAGCAGATTCATCAGATCGGCGAGATCGCGATCCGTGCCGACCGGCGCAGGCGCCAAACGCCAGGAGAAATCGAAGGCGCTAAGAGACGATGGCGCAATGCGGGTGATTTCTTTCAACGTCAGCCCGGCGGCGAGACTATTCCAATGCGTGCCGCCACGCGGGAAGAGCGCGACAGGATAATTCGGCCGCTCGGCGGTGATCAGATCGGCGCCATCGACAAACCGCACATTGGCGTCACGCAGGGCGGCCAGATAGGGCGGGAGCTTGTCCGGCATGCTTGTCGCGCGCACGGCGCAGGGAGCAGACGCTGGCAAGTCTTCGGCATAACGCGCGGCTTTCGACGGCGAGATGACATAAGCGAAATTCTTGCCTGCGCGCGTGGCGCTTTCCTGAATCTCTCCAATGGTTCGCGCCCATGTCGACAGGCGGCCCGGATCGACGGAGCCATCGCGACGGCAATATTCATCAATGTAAAATTGCTCGAATAATTGACCCTTGCGGCCAAGCGCGACGCCCGGCGCCGCAGAAGCGCCAAACAGCGAATAGATCAACTGATTTTTAGCGCGCACTGAAATCGGAAAGATCGGCGACAGGCGTCCGAGATTGGCGGACGCCGCTTTCTGGGTTTCGCCATCCAGAAACGCCTCCAGCGACCAGGGCGCCGGTTTGGGTTTGGCGACGCCCGCCAGTGGCGCAGCGCTTCGAATACGAAGCTTTGGCCAATCGCGCTCAACTGCGAAATTCCAGACATTGGCCAGAAACAAAAACAGGATGAAGCCGGCGCAGCCATATATGGGGAGACGAGCGAGGGTCTTGCCGTTCATGTCTTAAAACCGGAAATAGATGAAAGGCTTGAACGGATCGGCAAGTCCCTTCGCCAAAGCCGCGACGAACAACAACGCCAGCAGGCTGTTCGAGGCAAGCGAGAAGCGTTGCGCCAGACCGCCCCAGTTAACATCGCCCATGCTCGCGCCAATTCGCTGCGCGACGCAGATCGACGCAGCGATCAATCCGATCAACACATATTCCGGCGGTATCACAACCGGCGCGCTTGCGGACGCGAGGGGTTGCGCCATCAGCGACAGCAGTGCGCTCGCCTGCGTTAGCGAGGTGGCGCGGAAAATGGTCCAGCCCGCCATCACAATCACCAACGTCAGCAGATTGGCGAGCCATTCCGGCAGACGCTTAAGCTGCGCCTCCAGAAACAAGCGGTCCAGCACCAGAAACACACCATTATAGGCGCCCCAAACGACATAGGGCCAGGCGGCGCCATGCCAGACGCCGGACGCCAGAAAGCAAATCCATAAATTGAAATAGGTGCGTGCTTCGCCCAATCTGTTGCCGCCGAGCGGGAAGTAAAGATATTCGCGTATCCAGCCGGTCAGCGACATGTGCCAGCGACGCCAGAAATCGGTGATGCTGGTGGCGATATAAGGCATGTTGAAATTCTCAAGCAGCCGAAAGCCGAACATGCGCGCCAGACCAATCGCCATGTCTGAATAGCCGGAAAAATCGAAATAGATTTGTAAGGTGAAAAACAGCGCGCCGGCCCAGGCGTCGGCGAAGCCGAGCGTCGCGACATCGCGGCCAAATATGAGATCGGCGCCGCCGGCCATGGTGTCGGCGATCAGCAACTTCTTGGTCACCCCCATCATGAAGCGTGAAAAGCCTGTGACGAAATCATCAATATCGGCATGCGGGCAGTCTTCAAGCTGACGTGCGATATCGTGATATTTGATAATCGGTCCGGCGAGCAGCTTGGGAAAGAAGAACACATAAAGCGCATAAAGCGTCGATTGCGCCGCCGGCGCCGTCACGCCGCGATAGACGTCAACAAGATAGGTGATCTTCTCGAAGACAATAAAACTGACGCCAATCGGCAAGGCGATTTGCGGAATATGAATGCCGGGCAAGGTCAGCGCCTTGAGCACGGCGTCGAGATTCAGCGCCAGAAATCCGGTGTATTTGTAATAGACTAGGATCGCCAGATTGGCGCCGACGCCCAACGCCAGCCATGCGCGACGCTTGGCGTCATTCGTCTCTGGCGCAACAAGCCGACGCGCGACGATCAGATCAAGCGCGACGGACGCCATTACGACGAAGATGAAAAGCGGCTCGCTCCAGCCGTAAAAAGCGACGCTGGCCGCCAGCAGAATCAGCGCGCGACGTCCACGATCGGCGCCGAAGAAAAAATAGAGCAGATAGACCGCCGGTCCGAACAGGAACAGGAACAACGGTTCATAGAAAAGCATGGGAAAATCCGTTTCGCGCCGCAATCGCGCAAACCGACCGGGCGATACGGCGGCGCCATGTCCCCGCGCCCCCTTTGTCGATCGTCCTTCCCTATTGTAAGGAGATGCGGCGCGCAACCCTTGCACGCCCTTCGCCCTTATCCAGCACCCTGCCCCTGCGCCCCGCCATGACCCACGATTTCTCCCCTAAATCCGACTTCCTGCGCACCCTGATGGCGCGCGGTTTCGTGCATCAATGCTCGGATTTCGCCGGCCTCGACGAAAAGGCGCTGGCGGGGGGGCTTCCGGCCTATATCGGCTTCGATTCCATTACTTCAACAAAAAACAGCCCATTCCCTAGTTGAATTCAAGAAAAAATCTCTTCAGCTCATACACTTGTTATTTGTCTTTGCTTTTTGCTCAATGCTTTTTGCTAAGCAACTATTCGCTGTCTTTTATGGTCCAGCTTTTGAATTAAGCGCCCATATCTTTGGTATCTATTTACTGGTTATTGTCAGTAGATTGCTAATTATAAAGCCATTAATTATGACTCAAAACTTAAATCACTGGCTAGTTCCAATCGCTATATCTGAACTGTTAATTAATGTAACGCTTAGTTATCTTTTGGTTCCAATATTAGGCATTACTGGTATTGCTTGGGGAACGGTTGTAGCTTATAGCTATGAAAAAATATTTATGATCGTCCTTTTACAAGTCAAAACAAAAGTGTCAATTAGGCAATATCTTTCCGTTCCACTATTAGCTATTTATT